>DSBB01000136.1 GCA_011046175.1 Candidatus Hydrogenedentota bacterium
ATCAAGGAAAATCTAATAGGCCAGGATGAAGCCGTCGCCGAATCCGTGTCAGCCGAGAAAAAGTCGCGCGCAGGGCTCGCCGATCCGAATCGCCCTGACGCCGTGTTCTTGTTTCTGGGGCCCTCGGGAGTGGGAAAAACGCTTTGTCTGCTGTGCGCGCCCGACGGACTCGCCAAGCGAAGCATCGGCATGCCCACGGAAAGCAATCTGGTGTGGCTGTTCCGCTCCATCTTCCGGTTCCTGTTCAAGTCGGGACGGCTGTCGTACCGCTTTTTTTCAAAATGCTGACCCGGGTGAACCGCGTCGCCATATCACTGGTGGCGGCGGTGCTTATCCTTCAGGCATGCATATTTGAAACCACGCACACCGACATCAGCAATATCCCCATTCCGGCGTGGGTCGTTCATGAATTTGACCTGCCCGTGGAAGCGCGCTGTTTCCGGTACGACCGCATGCTCTTTGAGGACGGGCGGTTTGTTGACCACTGGCAAAAAGGCGCGTCTGTGCCCGATATGAGCCGCTTCGAAACGCAACTTTGGTTTTATTATCGCGCCCGCCGCTATATTGACCTCGGTTTCGAGGCCATTCACTTTGGTCAGGTCATGCTTATGGATGATAACGATTCCGGCCATGTCCATTGGCGCGATATGCTCGAACGCGTCCGCGCCTATGCCAAGCGACATGCGCGGCGTAATTTCCTGTTATGTGACGCGCACACCAGCGGCGTCGCCGTGGACGGGGAACTTCTCTTCGATTTCCACTCGTTCCCACTGCGAACCAAGGATGTGATTGAAAAACCTCAGGAAGTAATCTTGGTACAAGGACACTTGGACAGCATCTACGGAAAAAGTCTCGGCGGGAAAACACCCAGCGGATGGACTTGTGAGCATCTGCCCTACCTCGTTGAACTGGACAATTACGGCGTAAAAAAGCCGGTCTCGGGCGGCATCCCCTATTACAGCTGGGGCTGGAATGAAATCACTTGGTTCGCCAGCCAACCTGAGGATTATCGAAATCACTGGTTGCGCTACGCATGGGACTGGCTCCGCGAAAACGACCCAAACGGATGGCTGAAAATGCCCACGCAGCGTTGTCTCGCCGGGCATCTGGAACGCCGCAAATGGTATCACGCCAACACCCAAAGCCCCGCAGCGCCCGATGGATTCAATCAGGAGAAAACCATCCGCCAAATCTGGACGGAAAAATAAGATAAAAAAAAGGCTTTGACGCGTTTCGCAGTATGTGATATTGTATTTCCAATCGGGAATAAACGCTAAACGGCTTTTTTAACCTCAAACAAGGAGCCTTATCATGGAAATGAAGTATGGCGGATATGCGGGCAAGGTGTTGAAAATAGACCTTGCCACACGGGAAACCAGCGAATATCCCTGGACGGATGAAGACCGCGCCTTGTATCTGGGCGGCAAGATCATGGCCGCAAAGATACTCTACGACAACATCAAGGAGGGCACGGACGGATTCGCGCCGGAAAATATGCTGGTGGTGTCCACCGGACCGTTGTCCGGCACCAACGCGCCCGCGTCCAGCCGCTTCAATATCTCTTCCGTGTCGCCTCTAACGGGGATATGCGCGTCGTCGAACTGCGGCGGCAATTTCGGATTGAATCTGAAACGCGCGGGTTATGATGCGCTGATTATCACCGGCAAATCCGAATCAAAAGTATGGATTGAAATTACGGAAGAGGCTGTCAATTTTCACGATGCGGGCGAACTCTGGGGAAAGACCACCTCGCAAACGCAGGAAGCGCTCAGCGGCAAGTCCGGCAAAATGGTCATCGGTCCCGCCGGAGAAAATCTTGTACGCTATGCGGGTATTTTCAGCGAGGAACGCACCGCCGGGCGCGCGGGCATGGGCGCGGTCATGGGTTCCAAAAACCTGAAAGCCGTTACCGCCACAGGAAGCCGTAAGGTGGATGTACATGATCGCGAGCGCATGAAAAAACTCTATAAGAAATGGATTAAACGGTTGCAGGAACATCCTTTCACCGGCGACGCCCTGCCGAAATACGGCAGCGGCTTCTTGTTGCGCAGGATGCAGAGACACAACATGCTCGCCACCCACAACTTCAGCAAGGGCAAGTTTGACGACTTCGATATGATTTCCGGGCAGACCCTTGCCGAAAAATATCTCATCAAAAACGTGGGGTGCGTCACATGCCCCGTCCACTGCGGACGTCTCGTGGAAGTAAACGGCAAACACGTGAAAGGCCCTGAACTGGAAACAATGGCGCTGCTCGGCGCAAATATCGAAAATAAGGATTTGCGCAAAATCCTCGACTGGAATTATTTGCTAGATGAACTGGGCATGGACACCATAACAACTGGGAACACCATTGGCTTCGCCATGGAATTGCAGGAGAAAGGCTTGTGGGACTGCGGTCTGCATTTCGGAAAAACGGATAATCTGGCGCAGGTCTTCGAAGACATCGCCCACCGGCGGGGGATTGGAAATGAACTCGCGGAAGGCACGCGGCGTCTTGCCGAAAAGTTCGGCGGCAAGGAATTCGCCATGAACGTGAAAGGGCTGGAACTGGCCGCCTATGAACCACGCGGCGCGGTGGGGCAGGGACTGGGCTATGCCACCGCTAACCGGGGCGCCTGCCATTTGAACGCGGGCTATCTGGTGTTTATGGAAGGGCTCGGCCTGCACATGAACCCCTATACCACCGGCGCAAAAGCGGCCTTGACCATCATGAATCAGAACCTCATGGAAGGCGTCTCCGCCGCCGGATGCTGCATGTTCCCTTTGTTCCTCTTCTACAACAGCATTATGCTGAACCACGTGAACAATCCCATCATGAAACTGGTGCAGGCCGTGTTGCCCTTTGCGGGACCTTTTGTAAATCCATTGAATACCCTGCCCGGCAAATTTTTTCCCATTCACCTGCCCGACTTATACTATACCAAGGCGCTGGCAATGGTGACTGGCATGAAGATGAATGTGGGAGTGCTAAAGGAAATCGGAGAGCGAGGCTACAATTTGGAACGCCTCCTCAACATACGCTTGGGATTGACCGGAGCGGACGACACGTTGCCAAAACGCCTTACAGACGAACCGCAAATTCCCGGTAATGAAAAGAGCCGCGTGCCTTTGCAACCCATGAAAAAGGCTTATTATAAGATTCGCGGTTGGGACGCAAACGGCGTACCCACGGAAAAGAAGAAAAAGACGCTGGGCATTAACTGACCAAGGGCGGAGGCGTCACGCATATCTGATGAAACGCAAAGTGTATGACTGCATACGATATGCACAATAATACCATTCGAGGAGAAACGGTTATGGATAACGCTACAGTAAAAAATGCGGTAAATAGCGTCGCCCTTGAAAAAGAGGGGGCCATCAGCCTGTCCTGTTCCGACGCATTTCAAATTGCGAAAAAATACGGCCTCAACCTGAAAGACATCAGCCGCTACTGCAATCAAAACAACATCAAAATTGTAAAATGCCAACTGGGGTGTTTTTAAGTGAGTATCCGAACGACTGCGACAATTCAAAAGATAAAGCCGGGCGTTAAAATATGGCTTTCCCTCAATAAGGAAGGCGTGTTCGGTCATGGAAAGTGGCAGTTGCTCGACGCTATTCACCGGGAAGGTTCCTTGCGGGCAGCCGCGGATGCGTTGGGCATCAGCTACCGAAAGGCGTGGGGCGACCTGCGAAAAGCGGAACGCATCTTGGGAGTGCGGTTTCTGGAACGGCGGCGCGGCGGCGCCGCAGGCGGCGAAAGCAGCCTGACCCCGGAAGGCAAAAAATGGCACAAGGAGTATGCGCGCTTCCACACGGAAGTTGAGACTGAAATCGCCCGCGCATTTTCCCGCTGGCAAAAGAGAATGAAGGCATGAAAACCGCTTGTTTGTTGTTTTCTGGCTTGCTGGTGATGCTTCATTCGCCTGCAACCGCATCCGAAGTCCAAGGCGAAATCGTGATCTTTCATGCCGGAAGTCTTGCGGTTCCGCTCCAGGAAATCGCAAGGGCTTTTGAGTCGGAGCACCCGGGGGCGCGTGTGCGGAGGGAGGCGGCGGGAAGCCGTCACAGCGCCCGCAAAATATCCGACTTGGGCCGCGCCTGCGATGTTATGGCTTCCGCGGATTACGCCGTTATTGACACGCTCCTTATTCCCGTACATGCCGCATGGAACATCAAGTTCGCCGCGAATGAAATGGTTATCGCCTTTACCGACAAATCGCGATACGCCAATGAAATCAATCAGGACAACTGGCACGGTATTATCTTGAGGCCGGAAGTCGCCTGCGGACGCTCCGATCCAAACGCCGATCCGTGCGGCTACCGCACCATATTAACGGCAAAATTGGCGGAAAAAAAATACGGCGTCCACGGGTTCACTGAAAATCTGTTGGCGAAAGACTGGCGGTTTATGCGCCCCAAGGAAACCGATCTGCTCGCGCTGCTGGCGACAGAAACCATAGACTATATTTTCATCTATCGGTCGGTGGCCATGCAGCATGGACTGCGCTTTCTGACATTGCCGGATGAAATCAATCTGAAGCGGGATGACCTCGCGGAGCATTATGCCTCCGTGGCAGTGGAGATCAGCGGCGCCGAGCCGGGAAATACAATCACCCGCGTCGGCGAGCCTATGATTTACAGCGTGACCATACCGCACAACGCGCCCAATCCGAACGCGGCGCTGGCATTTGTCGCGTTTCTTTTGGACGCCGACAAAGGCATCGCCATTATGGAAAAAAACGGGCAACCCGGTGTTGTGCCGTCTGTGTCAACCACTTATCACGCCATCCCAAAACCTCTGAAGCCATACGCAACAGCGCCATGAACATACGCAGACAACAACATATCGGTTCCGACCCGTTCAGCCTGGTACTCGCCTTTCTGGGCGGACTGGTGCTGTTGTTTCTCATTGCGCCGCTGGCGGGGATGGTTTTGAAGAGCCCGCTGTCTGATTTAACCGCCGC
The DNA here is from genome assembly GCA_011046175.1 of Candidatus Hydrogenedentota bacterium. Taxonomy (GTDB): domain Bacteria; phylum Hydrogenedentota; class Hydrogenedentia; order Hydrogenedentales; family CAITNO01; genus SLFT01. The sequence continues at coordinate 4,950 of DSBB01000136.1, forward strand.
CGCATCGGAACAGGAGGTGCGCGCCAGTATTTTCCTGACACTATGGACGGCGCTGGCGGCGACGCTTCTCTTTGCGCTTGCCGCTATTCCCCTCGCATGGATCATGGCACGGAAACAGTTCCCCTTGAAACGGCTGGTGTCCGGGATCATTGATCTGCCCGTGGTGGTTCCCCACTCGGCGGCAGGTATCGCAATTCTGGGCTTTATCGCCCCAAACAGCGTTATCGGCGGCGCCGCGGAAAGGGTAGGCGTCCAGTTCGTCGGCGGCGCCGCGGGCATTATCACCGCAATGGCATTTGTAAGCGCGCCCTTTTTGATTAATGCCGCCCGCGACGGTTTCGCGGCAGTGCCGGAACGTCTCGAAAAGGCCGCCATGACATTGGGCGCATCTCCTGTACGCGTGTTCTTCTCCATATCACTGCCGCTGGCGTGGCGCTCCATTGTGTCTGGCATGGTCATGATGTGGGCGCGGGGCATGAGCGAATTCGGCGCCGTCGCCATCGTGGCATATCACCCTATTGTCACCTCGGTGCTCATCTACGAGCGCTTCGGCGCGTTCGGCTTGGCCTACGCCAGACCTGTGGCGGTCATCTTTTTGGGCGTGTGTCTCCTCTTCTTCATCGTCGTGCGCCTGTTATCAAAGGAAAAAGCCAATGCTGCGCGTTGAGGCGCTACATATCCAGGCGGGCAAAATGTGTCTCCGAGACATTACGTTCACGGTCGAGGACGGATGCTATTTCGTATTATTGGGCGCGTCGGGCGCGGGGAAAACGCTGCTGCTTGAGGCGCTGGCCGGGTTGCAGCCCATCAAGGCGGGACGCATCGCATGGAACGACAAAGACCTTACGCGCGCGCGTATCCAACACCGCGGCATGGGCTTGGTCTATCAGGAACAGGCTTTGTTTCCTCACCTCACTGTGCGGCAAAACATCGCGTATGGGGCCGTCGGCAGCCCGGATGAGACGCGACA
>DSBB01000495.1 GCA_011046175.1 Candidatus Hydrogenedentota bacterium
CGCTGAAGCGTGAACAACATACAAAGAGAATAGTCAAATCTGGGTTGCGTGTATGACTCAGAGTTTGTGTACTCCTGCCGCACGCTGAAGCGTGAACAACATACAAAGAGAATAGTCAAATCTGGGTTGCGGGCAAAGCCCGTCTTAGGCGTTAAACTCGTACGTTTATGCGACGCCCGAGAGGAACGCGCGTATGTTTTCAGTGCTCACCCCGGGCGGCATGCCGCCGCCGCAGGAAAGAATTACGCGCCGGGGATCGTCAAGTTCCCGCAGCAATTGGGAAACACGGTCGCGCACCGCGTCCGGCGCGCCCTGCGCCATCACATCCCGCGGCGGGATATTGCCCAGAAGCGTTACCGCGTCACCGGCATGTTTGCGCATTTCGTTCATGGCATGTTCATGGGAGAAGTTGAACAGGTTGACGCCGATGTCCGCGAGATGCGGCGCGCAAACAAGTCCGTGCGCATCGTTGTGAAAGAAACGCACCGATGCGTCAATCGCCGCAAAGGCCTGTTTCAAATACGGCTTTGCGAAAGACGTAAAGTCCGCGTCGCCGCAGAAGCCGACCACATCGTCCAGCAACAGTATGCCGTCAATGGTGGGAAACGCGCTCGCTTGGAGTTGCAGCCAGTTCACCAAAAACGCCGTGATGGTTTGCAGCAGCGCGTGGGTTTTGTCGGGTTCCATGCGCATGGCCATGAGAAAATCGGTGTTGCCCATGAGGAACCCGGCGATGTTGAGAGGCCCCCGCGCCACGGCAAACCGGATGGCGTGCCCCGCTTCCTTGATGGCCGGTTCCGTTTGACGCAGCCGCGCGAGCACGAACGGCGCGAGTCCGTCGGTATGCGGATTGGGGGCCGGCAGCATGGCAAGCCGGTCTATGTCGTCGGATACCTTTTCGGCGAAGGGAAACTCATCCTCGTTCCAAATACATTTCGCGCCGAATGCGGACGGCTCGGTACACATGCCGTACTCCGACCAGAATCCCGGCAAAAACCATGCGTCCGGGAAGGTGTTGACGGCGCGCAAGTTCGCTTCAAGCCATTTTGTCTCGCCGGCGTAGTAGTTCATGATGGTAATACCCGCCCAGTTCGGCAGCCAGGGGCTGTCAATGATGAACGCCGCGGGCGGCGGCGTGAACGTTTCACCGCCGAGAACGGCGAGCAGGCGCCGCCATTGTTCGTTCGTCATGACGCGCCTCCTCCTTCGCCGAAGGCGCGCACGGGCGTTTCCGCGCCGTTGCGTTCGGCGGACACATACGCGCTGTAAATGGTGGAGATGGAATCGGCGGCAAGAAAACTGTCGCTTTCCGGCGCGTCGCCATAGGCAACGGTGCGGTAAAAGGCCTCGATTTCCTGCGGATACCCGGTGAACCAGTCTTCATCCGGCGGGATATTTGTCCAGCCCTGCCGCGTCTCAATTTTTTCGACCGTGTAGATGTCCTTGAAGTTTTCTTCAAGCGGGTTGTACGCCTGCATGGCGGTGTTTGGATTGATGTTGCAGATGGTTCGGTGGTTGTTCGCCGCCACCTCCAGCCAGTTGTGGATGCCGCCGAGGATAATGTCCGACGCAAACACCGTGGCGATGGTATTGTCTTCAAACACCACATGCATCATGGAGAAGTCGTCTATGTCGTAGTAGTTGCAGCGGATGTGGCCTTCATCGCGGAAATTTTCCATGCGGGTGAGCGCATGGACGCGCGCCGACACCGCCTTCGGGCGTATGGGCCTGCCGTTGCGCGCGCGCCCTTCCACCCGCTTCAGATACAGCGCGGCGGTCAGCGGATGACACCCTTTGCCGATGAGCACGCCGCCGCCGGAATATTTCCAGTAGGCGTAGGTCGGATTATGGGAACCCGAATGCGCCTCTTCGCCATGCATCCAGAGTATCTGCGCGCCGGTTTTTTCTATGATTTCGCGCTCTTTTTGAATGGACGGCGCGTACACCCAATTTTCGGCGTACAGGATGCGTCCCGCGCTTTTCGCCTCAGCGTCAAGCATGCGCTCCACGCTTGCAAGGCCGTGCTCGAGCGCGTCCTCCTTCGGGAATGTGTCCCCATGAAACGACTCCGAGCCGTCGCCGCAATAACCGGTGAGCGGCTTTTCCACAATGACGAACTTGTCGCGTTCCAATGCCGCAACGGCCACCTCTTCGTGTCCCGCCACCAGTACGCAGCAATGCACCACGTCCACTTCATCAATCAGCGCCTCGAGGGAATCGAAGCACTGAATGCCCCGCTGCGCCGCATACTCCTCCGCCTGGGCGCGGTCAAGGGCGTATACCCCCCGCACTTCAGCGTGTGCCCCGTATACGCGGGTTATCGCTTCATAGTGAAATCGCGCCGAAAATCCCGCGCCGACAATTCCGGCGCGCACCGTTTTTTTGTTCATGCCTGCTCCAATCATTTCCGATGCGGGCGTCGCCCGCAACCCGGTTGTGGATAAGCAGGACAGGTTGGATGGGAACAACCGCCCGCGGCAATCGCCGTCCTGCCTGTCCCATCCGTCTTACACATCCTGCACAACGAATTCAATCAAAGATTCTTGTCTTTCATTGCGGTTTCCCTCTGATAAGCCGCGCCGCAAAAAGAAGGCCGCCGCGAATACAAACATCCCCGTTGGCGTCTATTTTAACATACGAAAACCGGCGCACGGAAAAGGCGTCCAAAGCGCGGGCGCACGGCATCCTGACAGGCAGGGTGTTTACTGATGCCATGGCCGCGTCGTTTGTGATACTATGGAACCGATGTATCGGTCTGAATGCGCAACTTGTCAAAAGGAGTTGGATGCAATGCATAGGTGTATGATGATTGTGCTTGCCGTGGCTGTGACGGGCGCCGCAACCGCGCAAGGCGTGTTTTCAGATGTTATGTCCGGCGCGTTGATAGAACCGGAGGTGGGCGTTTTTGCGTGGTATGAGCTGAAAGACACTCAAACCGCTCAGAGGCTCTTTATGCGCCAGGCGATTGTGGGCAAACGGCAGGTAGGCGGCAAAACAGGTTATTACCTTGAAACGGAAGTGATGCCCGAGGTCGGATTTCCCATCATTTACCGCATGTTGCTGACCGGTCCCGCCACCGATCCCGCAAATGTGCATGAAATCATGGTGAAGGACGGGACACAACCCGTCGAACATCTTTCCCTCGACATCTTGGAAGAAGACGATGACGAACAGGAGGCCGCCTTGCGCGAATCGCTGGGCAAGGAGATGTTGAAGACGCCCGCCGGCGAAATCGAATGCGAACATTTCACCATTACCCGCGGCGAAAACGCAAACGAAGTCTGGCTTAATGACGACGTGCGCCCCATGGGCATTGTGAAAATGGTGGGCGCGGACGGCGAATTGATACTGACGCGGTTTGGCAAAGGCGGCCCGGACGCGGAGAGCGCCATTGAACGAAAACTCCGGGAACAGGAGGCGGACGATCTCAAGGTGGAGGTTTCGCCCGGGCACTCGCGCAACTTTTCCGGAAAAACAACCGCCGAATAAAAACTTATTTTGCGTGTTTCTCAAGAAAAAAACTGAACAAAGGATACAGATACAGGAGTCATTGTAATGAAGCGACTTTTCTTTGCAACATTAGCGATGCTGTTTGCGGGAGCGATGTTCTGCGCAACCGCCGAAATCGAGATTCTTGGAAGCGACCGCCCCGTTTCCCTCGAGGAAATTGCGGGAACAACCACCCTGATAACCGTAACGTTCAAGGATTCCGGGGCGCGCGACAACAATTTGAAACTGTTGGAAACGCATCCCGACCGCATAATTGTGTATACCAGCAAGGGCGAAATCATCCCTTACCTGAAGGAATCCATCGAATCCATCACGCTTCAGGACGGTACGGTGGAGCGCCGCCGTTTCCCGGAAATGGAATCGCAGGTGCTGCGCGCGGAACATCAGCGCGTCGTTGATCGCGCATGGACACGAATCCGCGAAGTTTACAACGAGGCGAACGACGACCAGCAGCTGCGCATTCACGCCGCGGTGTGCATGGCGTTGATAAACGACGCGGACGCGCATAATTATCTGCGCCAACTGGCGGAGTCGAACGACATCATCACCCAGTTGGAAGCGGCGGGCGCGCTGTATCTGGCGGGCGACATCATTCCAGAAGTGTTGTTAAAGCAGGGGCTGGAAAGCGGAAACCGCAACGCGCGCGCCATGGCGGCCAGCCTGGCCGGACTCACAGAATTCGAGCAGGGCGTCGAATATCTTAACACGTTGTTTCAGGACAGAGCCGTGCAGCTGTCCACGCCCGCCACGCGCGCCTTGGCGCGATTGGGACAGACAAAAATCATTCCCCGCGTATTGGATATGTTGGGGGAATTGCACGAGGACAAAGGCGAGGCCGCCATATTTGCGTTGACAAAACTGGCGGATGAACAGGTGATAGAAAAACTGAAGTTTAAATTGCTGGAGGCGGATGGAATAATGCGTTTTCGCATCGTCCGCATCCTTCACAATCTGGGCGATCCCCTCGGCGAAGACGAATTGCGTTACATCTACAAAAACTTTCCGACATTGACGCCCGAGGTGGCGTTGCTGTTGGCCAAAGACGGCGATTGGGAGGCGACCCAATACCTGCGCAACCGTCTGGCCCGCAGGGAAGACCCGACCATACCCAATCTCCAATACCGGGCCAGGAACGCGCAGGCGCTGCTTGAAAGCGGCGACCCGTCCGCAATGGCCGTATTCCAGGAACTGCTGCGCTCCGACGAGCCCGAGGTCTATCGTTTCGTCTTCGAACTCATGGTGGAATTGGGCAATCCGCGGCTTATTACGCTGTTACAGCCCGGCGTGGAAACGATTAACAAGGACTTCGCCTTTGGCGCGTGCCAAACGGTAATTGCCTTGGCGCATGCGTCGTTCCGGGAAAGGCTGCTGCTTTATCGTGAAGAATTCGACTACTGACGCGCTGCGCGTAATCGTATCGGGGCGGGTGCAGGGCGTGGCGTTTCGATACGCAACCCAAGAACAGGCCGCGCGTCTCGGGCTGGGCGGCTGGGTGCGCAACCTGCCCGACGGCCGCGTCGAGGCCTTTTTCACCGGGCCAAAACAAGCCCTTGAAGAAATACTGGCATGGTGTTGGTCGGGGCCGCGCTTGGCGTCCGTGACAAAGGTGGAACACGAATGGCGCACAGCGGAAAGCGCGCCCGGCGGTTTCCGCATCACAGGGTAACCGCAGCGCCGAGGTCAAAAACAACATGAGGCTTTCCGACGACATAATGGAAAAAGAGGTTGTCGCCTTTTTGCGCGACGCGCTGGCGCAACGCTACGACGCGGCAAACATCCGCAATTACGGCGGTTTTGACGCGTTTTCAGACGCGCAATTAAGGGCGTTGCGCGATTTCGGACTGCGCCATATTTATCCGGAATGGGAGTCCCGACGCTTTCAGCAGGAAGCGTTCGACGCCTTGATGGCGCTGCTCAATAATCCGTCGCGACTCAAACCGCTTGTGGCGGTCGCGCTGAAATCGCTGTGGCGCTTTGGCAGGCGGCTTCCCCGCGCAATTGACGCAGGCAAAGAGGTTGTGCGCGCCTTCGAGGCAACGCGCGCGTTGGAACAAAACATTCTTGACCGGCTGCGCGAAACCGACTTCGAAACAACAGAAGCATCCGACGCCGTCACGCAGGCGTTGAAAGCCATCCCGCGGCGGGATTATGAGACGTTCATAAACGACATGACCAACCTGATGCGGTTGTTGGCCGACCGCAGCCTGTTGGACACCGGCCTGGCCGTGCTGAAAGACATTGCGGCGGCCATGGAAAAACGCGCCGATTGTTACGAACCTGTTGAACTGGAAGGCGTGCGCTATGCGCTGAACATCATGGAAGAGGGCATGGCGCTTTTCGACTCCCTTGACAGCGCGGCGGTGGAAGCAGCCATCGAGGCGGTATCGCGCGTGGAACGCGATTGGTA
>DSBB01000565.1 GCA_011046175.1 Candidatus Hydrogenedentota bacterium
ATCCACTATCCAGCAGAACGCGACCGTGTCCTTGTCCACCAGTTCTAATTTGCGGCCGAGTGTCTGACGTACTTTGCCTAATAGTCATTGGTCTCCTGACGCGGCCCGGCGCCGAAGAACAACGCGTCGCCCTCAACGGCGGCGGTGCGTCCCATAAGCGCCTGCTTTTCAGATTCGCTCATGAATTTGGCAATGGGGCCCTTTATTTCGCCGTCACGCAACGCCAGCCATGCCAGCCCTTTTGCGCCTTCGGATTTTGCGTATTTTTCCATGTCGTCAAAGAACTTGCGCGGTTGCGTGGCCGCTCCTTTAGCGGTGAGCGCCTTTACCGCGCCGCCGCTGCGGGCTTGACTGCTGAACACCTTTAATTCACAGTCCGTAAAGATGTCGGTGCAGTCCACCATTTTCATATCAAACCGTATGTCCGGCTTGTCCGTGCCGTACCATTCCATGGCGTCGCGAAAGGCAATGCGCGGAAACACTTCGGCCATAATCCGCTTGCTGGACAATTCCTTAAACAACCGCACCATCAGCATTTCCAATTCCCCGAACAAGTCGTCTTGGGTGATGAACGACATCTCCATATCAATCTGATAGAACTCGCCGGGGCTGCGGTCGGCGCGGCTGTCCTCGTCCCGGAAACACGGCGCGATTTGAAAGTACTTGTCGAAGCCCGACACCATGAGCAATTGCTTGAACTGCTGCGGCGCCTGGGGCAAAGCGTAGAATTGACCCGGATAAAGACGGCTTGGAACAAGATAATCCCTGGCGCCTTCCGGTGAGGAACTGGTGAGGATTGGTGTGTGATATTCCACAAAGCCGCGCGCCACCAAGTGTTGTCGCACCAGCGCTGTGGCGCGGGAACGCAACAGTATGTTGTTGTGCATGCGCTCCCGTCTCAAATCCAAAAAGCGATGCGCAAGCCTTGTTTCTTCGGGACATTCCAGCTCCTGATTTACCGGGAAGGGCAGCGTGTCGCACACGGATTCCAGCAGGTAGCTGCTTGCCACCATTTCGATCTCGCCCGTGGCCATGTTTGGATTCACCGTGTCTTCCGTACGCGCCACCACTTCACCCTCGACTGTAATGACGCTTTCATTGCGCACCTTTTCCACTTCCGTAAAAAAAGGAGCGTCCGGATTGACCACCACCTGTGTTAAGCCGTAGTGGTCACGCAAATCAATAAAAATAACGCCGCCATGATCACGTTTGCGATGAACCCAGCCAGACAGTTTTACCAATGTTCCGGCGTCTTCTTTACGCAATGCGCCACAGGTATGGGTGCGATACGGGTGCATAACAGCCTCCGGGAATTTGCGCCGTTCGCGAATACGGTAAACCGCCGTTTCGCGAACCCGACGCATTACATGTTCCATCATGAAAAAGAAAGGGGATTGAATGGACGCATGGTATCATTATCATTGGAAAACAGTCAAGTTTCGCGGTTTACATGTGTGTGTTTGTGCTTTTGTGCTTTTGTGCTATACTTTCCCTGTTGGCATGATAAGTTAAACATTCGTTCTCGAAATGGCAACCATCTGGTATGCTGCCGTTTTTCAATCATGCAGGCGGCACGTGTTGTCAATGGCGGGCGGCATAAACCTTGCGAGCACGATGTCAAAAAATTAAACTGTGCAGCGCCCGCAGCCCAGTTCTAAAATAAGTAGAATAGACAGGGCGACCAAGACGGGTGTTTTGTAGTTTCGTGATCCGTTATGTCCTACTTGTCCTACATATCTTACAACGACAACACTTCGAGGTAATTCATGACTGAAACCGGACACTGGGTACACAATCTGGACCCGAAATTGATTTATATCTGGGGTGATATCGGGGTGAGTTATTACGGGCTGGCCTATGTGCTGGCCTTTGTATTTGGCATTGCCATGCATCGCCTGTATCTACGCAAGAATCGTTCGCCGCTCACGTTGGAGCAGGAGGAACTCGGGTTGTATGCGGTGGTGCTGGGAGTGTTGCTCGGAGCGCGCATCGGTTATGTCATCCTCTACGCACTGCCGGAATTCTTTGAGCGCCCTTGGTTCATTTTTGAGGTATGGCATGGCGGCATGTCTTTTCACGGCGGATTCATCGGCGTGGTATTCGCCTGCTGGTACATCTATCGCCGCACGGGCGTGACCATGCTTCAATTCAGCGACATTATCGCGCCCATTGCGCCGATGGGACTTTTGCTGGGACGGGTTGCCAATTTCATCAACGGCGAACTCTGGGGACGCGTGACGGATGTCTGGTGGGCGGTGATTTTTCCGCGCAGCGCCATGGGCGTGCCGGTGGAGATGATTGCGCCGCGTCATCCTTCGCAACTGTACGAGGCCTTCCTTGAAGGCGTGATGTTGTTGCTTTACATGCAACTGCGCTTCTGGAAAAGTGATGCCACGCGGTATCCGGGCAAGATTACCGGCGAGTTCATGATACTTTACGCGGTGTTTCGCATCTTTTGCGAATATTTCCGCGAGCCTGACGCTTCGCTTATTTTTGGCATGAGCCGAGGCACGTTTTACAGCGTGTTTATTGTTGCGATGGGGGTGTTCTTCTGGGTGCGGGCATACAAACGTGGAGAAGTCCCCTACCCTGTCCATGAACCGGCGCCCGCAAAAACAAAACAGAATAGCAAGAAAAAAAGCAAGAAGTAGCGTCCGAACCTGTTTGTCGGAGATATCGGACAACTCAGCCCCTGCCGCGTTCCCATCTATTCTCTGCTTGTTTTTCTCTTGCGCACAATGTACACCGGTCGTTGTTTTTGTTCCACATACATACGCGCGAGATATTCGCTTGCTATGCCTATAACGAGCAGTTGCGCCGCGCCCAACAGCAGGATAATGAACATGGTGCTGGTCCACCCCGGGGTAAGGTATTTGCCGCTTGACATGGCAACCAGCACATATCCCAAGTATACGACTACAAGCGCCACTACCAGCAACGTTAACACGAAAGCAAGCCGCAAGGGCCGTACGGAGAAGCTGGTGATGCCGCTCAAGGCAAAGGCCATCATGCGAAGCAGACTGTATTTTGTCTCGCCTGATAAGCGCGATTCCGGCGCATAGGGCAACAGTACCTTGTTAAAGCCTACCCAATGCACAAGCCCACGCACAAAACGCGCCCTTTCGGGCAGATTGTTCAGCGCGTCCACCACCTCACGGTCGAGTAGTCGAAAATCCGCCGCGCCCTCGGGTATGTCGGTGTCGGCCAATACATTGAATACTTTGTAAAACCATCGGGACGTTACGCGTTTGGTGGGACCGAGGTCGCCGCTGTCACTTCGGACGGTTTGCACGATATCCGCGCCCTCTTGCCACAACCGTACCATCTCCGGTATACGTTCGGGCGGATGCTGTCCGTCGCCGTCAAGAGTAATGACGGCATGGGTGGCGCGTGCGCTTTCAAGTCCTGCGCACAAGGCCGCCATGTGTCCGAAATTGCGCGACAAATGGAGAGTCCGCACGTTGGATTGCGCGGCGGCGATTTTTTCGAGTATTGCTTCAGTGGCGTCGGTGCTGCCGTCGTTCACCCAGACCACCTCGAAAGGGGCGTCCAATTTGGCGCCCGCCGTAGCAAGCCGTTCCATCATGGGCTCGACGTTTTCCGCCTCGTTGTAGACAGGCAACACAAAGGAGTATTTAGGCGCTTGTTCCATGAGCGTTTCCTTAACGGCTGTCGCAGGTCAGCGTTGCCAGCCGCCTTAATATCCGGCATGCGTCTTTCTGATGGCGCCGCGAATATACTTGCGCGTGAATTTCCCGCGCCGCCGCAATCATCTCGGGATAGGGGGTGTCTGTTACATCCAAAAAACCGATGTTGTAGTTCTCGCCGTCAAACCATCGTCCCGTGACCGGTTCGTCTATGTATTGGAACCAGTGGCACCCGATGAAGGATGGATTATCCACGACGCTTCCCACGTATTCTTTATATCGCGCTGCGCGATCAGCCTGATCTTTCGCCCCCACCAGACCGGTATGAAACATGCCTCGGTCCAACGCGCCAAAGTGAAATTCACCGATAATGACCGGTTTTTCCAAAGCGTTTTTTCCCGCCCATTTGTCGGCGGGTATGCGTGCGTAATAGAGATTGGCGGACACCACGTCAGCGACATCCGCGCATGCGCGCACCGCCTCGTTGGGCGCGGAAGCAAATCGGCACCCAAGATAGAGCTGATTCGGCGCATGTTTTTTGAGTTCCCGATTGACGACGGCAAAATAGCGGTGGGCAAATGCGTACAAGAAATCCGACATGTCCTTTTGGGCCGCGGCGCCGACGGCGGCGGCTGGCTCAAGAGCGTTCCAGTCGGCGAGGGAGACTCCCCACGCCTTGTTCAGTCCCTCCAGTGATCCGTGGCGTTCCCGTAGAAAATCGAACAACGCCAGTCGGACGGGTTGGTCCGGGCCGCTGGCGAGCACGCCCTCGACAACCCCCTCCCACGCCAATTCATTGTCCACGAAATAACCGATGCACAACGGGTTTTCGCCGTATTTGTCTCCAATGTACTTTGTGGCGGATGCGGCGTTTTCCTCGAAAGAGGGATCATACACGTCCATCATTTTTTGCCAATAGCCTCGCGCGCTTTCAATGAGTCGCACATTATTCAGGCTTGTGGAGGCCACGAACGGCATGTCGCTGTGAACGAGAACGTCTTCCTGACTCCAGTTGGCGATGGTGTTGAAACCCCAGTGGCGCAGTCGCAGATATACGCTCTTGCGCCATTTGTCCTTCCATGCGTCGCCGTATTTGCGAACCAGATTGGCGCCGTAAAAACTGAATGTTTTCCCTTCGCCGCCGATGGGTTCCGCCATGCTGTGCGCCCCGCTTAAATATGAATAGAAGGCGCCGAAGAGCGGGTCCGCGGCGTCCGGAAGCCATTCAAACCACGCTTCCCGCTTTTCCACAAAGGTGCGCTCCCATGTACCGACGCACGTAATGCCCAGCGACAAAAAGAGCGTTCCCCCCGGCGTAACAAACCACCATTTGCCGTCTATTTTCTCGGTGCGGAACCAACCGGTGGCCTCGCGAAGCGGCCCGTCCGACCAGCCGCCGAAATGGTCACGGCCGGGCAGATCAGGCGCATCCGTCCACGCCTGTCTTTCGCGGGCAATGCGTTCGGGAAATTCATCCTCTGATGTCAATTTTCCGGGCCAGTCGTCGTGCATGTACTGGCCGAATTTGTTTATAAATGGGAATTTCACACCCGTGGCGGCGTCCTCTCCGAGGTGAAACAAACGGACTTTTTCCATCACCAGCCGGTGTGTTCGGTCCGGCATGGGCAGAAACAACTGGACGGCGGTGATGCGTGTTAAATCGAGGGGATCTCCCTCGCCATATTGCGCCGCGCCCGGTGTGCCGCGCATTCCCCAGAGCGCCCTCGCGCCGGAACGGTTGAACATCATATTGAATTCGAGCCGAGCGCCGGGGCGCACCGTGTTGCGCAGGTTATTGCAGAAGTTCATGCCGTCCGCGCCGTCATTGTCCAGACGCATGGCCACGGTCACCGTTGTGTCCGTGGGGTTATAAACTGAAAAGCCAACGCCGTCATAATCCGACCAGTCCCAACCGCCTTCCGGCGCTTTCAGAAACACATTCGGCCAATCCGTATGGGAAAAACGCACTTCAAGCCCGGCTTCGGTCCGATTGCCCGGACGGGTATTATTAAACCGCACGAATTCAGGCAAGGGCTCGTCGGTGAAATCAACAAGCACGTCATCGTTTTCGGAAACGCCAAACACCGTCAATGCAATACACAACCACATCATTGAAAACACTCCCGGGGGATGTTTCCCCGCCTGTAACAATCCGCTTTGCCAACAAACGCTACAAGACTACCACTGCCGCGACCTTTTCTTCAACAAACGAAATCATGCCTGTTAGGCAAGAGCGGCGGGTTGTATGTTAAAA
>DSBB01000007.1 GCA_011046175.1 Candidatus Hydrogenedentota bacterium
CCAGCTACTCCGTGCACAGGGACATGAACAAGTGCGTCCTGTGTCGTCGTTGTGTGCGCACCTGCATTGACCTGCAGGAAGTGGGCGTTCTTGATGTGGCGCGGCGCGGCGCGGAATCGAAGGTCGAAACGTTCCTCGACAAGCCGCTATCGGACGTTATTTGCATTAATTGCGGCCAGTGCGTTAACCGTTGTCCCACCGGCGCGCTGAAAGCGAATGACCCGACCGATGAAGTGTGGGCAGCCATTGACGACCCGACAAAGCACGTGGTCATCCAAACAGCGCCCAGCCCCCGAGCGGGCATTGGCGAATGCTTTGGACTCGAACCCGGCATTCCGCTCACGCTCGAAATGAATACGGCGCTGCGCCGTTGCGGTTTCGACAAAGTGTTCGACACCAATTTCAGCGCCGACCTGACCATTATTGAGGAAGGCACCGAGCTTATCCTGCGCCTGCACAAGGCGCTGGTGCAGAAGGAGCCGGTGGCGCTTCCCCAATTCACCAGCTGTTCGCCCGGTTGGGTGAAGTTCATCGAACATTTCTATCCGGAAATGCTGCCGCATGTCTCTTCGGCAAAAAGCCCGCAGCAGATGTTTGGCGCTGTGATCAAGACATACTACGCAAAGGTAAATAATCTCGATCCAAAGGATATTGTGAGTGTGGCGCTCATGCCGTGCTCCGCCAAGAAGTTCGAGTGCAACCGTCCGGAAATGAACGACAGCGGGCATAAGGATGTGGATTACGGGTTGACCACCCGCGAGCTGGCAAGCATGATAAGCGAAGCCGGCATCCACCTGCCCGACATGCCCAAATCGCCCTTTGACGATCCGTTCGGACAGGAAACCGGGTCAGGCGTTATCTTTGGCGCAAGCGGCGGCGTGATGGAGGCGGCGCTGCGCACCGTCATCGAACTGGTATGCGGCATCAAGGTGGAAGACTTGTACGACCACGCCAAGATCATTCCCGTGCGCGGTTTTGACGGCATAAAATATGCCGAAATTACCGTGCCCGATGTCGGGCCTGTTCCCGACATACTTGCGCATCTTGTGCCGAATTGGGACTGGCTAAAGGGCGCCACGCTTAAAGTGGGCGTGTGCCACGGAACGGCCAACGCGAAGAAGGTGTTGGACGATATCCGCGCAGGCGGCAAATTCAGTGAATGCCATTTCATCGAATTTATGGCGTGCCCGGGCGGTTGTCTGGGCGGCGGCGGACAGCCGATACCAACGACTCCGGCGATTCGCGAAGCGCGCGCGCGCGCCATTTACGCCGAAGACGACCGTTCGGAAGTGCGCAAGTCGCATGAAAACCCGGCGGTGCTCGAACTTTACGGCAAGTTCCTGACGGACGGCCCATGCGGAAAAATAAGCCACAAGTTGCTGCATACAGGTTATGTGCAACGGGGCAAGTATATTGCCTGACATCTAATATGTTCGGGGGCGGTCTCCGGAAAGTTTGTGCGGAGACCGCCCTTGTGCTACCATAATTCCTCGAAGAACATTATTATGGCGCCGGGGGTGACACAACGGTGCGGTACGCTGTACGAGGAAATGCGATTGTGACGGTCGGTTTTTCCGACCGTCATATCATTTATGGGGGAATCGGTCACTGCGCGGTTGAAAAAACGTTAAACAGGCTTGACGCCTTGTTTTGCGCGGTGAAATAAGGCAAAATGCGATATCGGTTTCCCGTCCGACGGGTGAACGGAGGATACGCCAAAAAATGACCCTGACAGGCAGCACCAAAGGCGCGCAGCAAAGAAAATTTGAAACAATACAGGGGTTTACGGGTAGGCTAGAGTATGCCTGTTGACATGAAAAAACGGCTTGGACTTTGGAAGTGAGCCTCAAATCACTTACAAAAATGTTGTATGCCTTGTCCATGATGGCGCTTGATGCTATAGCGCTGAGCGCTGGATTATTGTTTGTCGTCATCGGTGTCTGGTCGCTTAGAAAACGTTTTCAGAAGCATGAGGAATGGCCGCTGCGTGTGCAAATGTTTATGCTGGCGGGGGTGTTGGGGTTTTACCTGATTGAAATCACGATCTTGCGCGTCGTTATTCGTGAAAACGTCATGCATTTTATTTTTGCGCTGCTTGGGTTGCTGGTTGCGGGCGCAGCGTTATATGGGCATATTGCAGTGTCGGTCGTTTCGCGGCTTATGGTGGAATTGCTTGTTCCGGATAATCCCGCCGCCGCAACCACGCCGCGGCTCGGCCCGGCGGAGGCGCTGGAGCGGCAGGGCAATTGGGAAGGCGCATTGAATGAATACTACATCCTTGCGCGTATTTATCCGCGCAATCCGATGCTGTGTGTCCGCGCCGCGAACAACCTCCTTAAAATGAACCGCTGCGAGGAGGCCGTGGCATGGTTTGAACGCGCCATAAAGTATGCGGACAAGGCGGACGACAACCTCGCCATTGTGCGGCGGCTTTGTGATGTCTTGGAGTCGCTTGAGCAACATGACAGGGCAAACGAAGCGTTACGGCTTTTCACCCTTCGTTTTGCCGACCACGACGCGTCACGGGAAATTGCCGCGGCCATTGAAAGAGGATCCGGCGGGAAGC
Source organism: Candidatus Hydrogenedentota bacterium (assembly GCA_011046175.1). Taxonomy (GTDB): domain Bacteria; phylum Hydrogenedentota; class Hydrogenedentia; order Hydrogenedentales; family CAITNO01; genus SLFT01. The sequence continues at coordinate 2,567 of DSBB01000007.1, forward strand.
GCCAAAAACAGGTCGCCACACCGGTACCAGACGGTCTCGTTTCGTTGGAGGATGATCCCATCCGCTCTGAAGAGGAGTAAGCGCAAAACACCATGAAAAAAAGACCGGGATAAGTCTATGTCAGCAGTGGACATGATACGTTACTTGAATTATCTGCGTGTGGAACGCAACTTTTCGCGTCATACGTTGCGCGCCTACGCCAATGACATCGGACAGTTTTGCGACTATTTGGAGAACGGAGCGACGGCGCTGCGGCGAACGGATGAGGAAGCGCGTTCACCGGCATCGTTGGATGTGCTGAAACGGGCGGGAAAACGCGACGTGCGCGCGTTTCTTGCGCATGCGCAGACGGCGGGATGCTCGCCGCGCACGGCGGCGCGGAAATTGGCGGCGTTGCGTTCCGCCTACGCCTTTTTCATGCGGGAAAAAAGCGTCGCCGTCAACCCTACGCAGGGTATACGTTCGCCCCGATTGTCAAAAAATCTGCCGGATGTGTTGTCAATACCGGAGGTGACGGCGCTTTTGGAGGCGCCGGATACCTCCACGCCGTTGGGCAGGCGCGACCGTGCAGCGCTTGAAGTGTTGTATTCCTGCGGGTTGCGGGCCGCGGAACTGGCGGGATTGCGCATGGGAGATGTGTTTTATGATCAGCAAACCGTTCGGGCGCTCGGAAAACGCGCCAAAGAACGAATGGTGCCCATCGGTTCGTATGCCATCGAGGCGCTTCGCAGTTATCTTCAGGTGCGGCGCGATTTGGGATGTCCGGAACATGACCTGATATTTGTGAACCATCGCGGCGGACCGCTGACCACGCGCAGTGTGCAGCGGATTGTGGAACGCTACGTCCGCGAAGTGTTGCCAACACGTCGTGAAGTGTCTCCCCATACGTTGCGCCACACCTTTGCCACCCACATTCTGGATGCGGGCGCTGATCTGCGGGTCGTGCAGGAAATGCTAGGCCATGAAAGCCTGTCCAGCACACAGATTTACACCCATGTCAGCATCGAGCGATTGCGCCAGGTATACCGAGACGCACATCCGCATGCGTAATCCGTTCAGTCTCCCAGCTCGAAACGGAAGTCGCGGCCGGTTACCACGTCATCACCCACAACCGTTGGCGCACCGCTTTCGGGCAGGACAATCTTCATCGAGCACGCCTCAATGATGTCTTTTTGTATGTCAATACCCGGCATTACGTAAATCAATTCCATGCCCCGGTCGGTAAGGCGAAACGCGCCCAAATGGGTGATGTAGAATACCTTTTTATTTTGCTTCAAACCTTCATGCCCGTTGAATGTTATTTCTTGAACCTTGTCAATAAACTTTGCGTTGCCGGGTTTGAGCACTTTGACTTGGTTGCCCTGAATTGCGATTTTCCCTTGGTCGCTCCAGGAACAGCAGAACAGAATGTTTTTCGCGCAGGTGCAGAGATCAATGAATCCGCCGGGGCCAACGTGGTTGATGGGGTCTTTGCCGCGCCGCGATACGTTTACGTTGCCCTGGCTGTCTACTTCGAGCGCGCCGAGTATGACCCAATCCAAACGTTTGTACATGCGGTCGAAGGCCTGTACCGACGGCACGATTGTGTGGGGGTTGATGGCCGCGCCGAAAAAGATGCCCGGCGCCGACACCCCGCCGAATGCGCCACTTTCATTAATCATGTGCAGGTTTTTCATGACGCCGCTTTCGTGCAGTAACCGCGCCACTTCTTCGGGATGTCCCACGCCGATATCCACATGATCGCCTTTCATGGCGTTTTCCGCGAACACGCGGGTGCCCAGACGCGCCAGCGCCTCATCCACGGGCACCCGGGTGGACATGACGCGAAGAATGCTGTTGATATAACGGGTGCGCGCCAATCCTTCATCAATGGGCAGCGTACTCTGCGGCGTAAAACAATCCCAGTATTTTCGGTGCTTTACCGTGGTAACCTGCTCCGTTTCGGGCCAGTAAACAATAGCGTCCACTTGGTCGGCGGGAAGGAATTCCTTGTCATAGCCTTCCTCAACAATGAGTCCCACATTGACGATAGTGCGTCCGCCATGACGACGCACCGCTTTCGGAAGGGAATAACTCTCCCCTATAAACGAACAGTTTTTGAAGTAAATGTTGCCTTTTCGGTCGGCGGCGGGCGCGCTGAAAACCGCAGTGTCCACCGGCGGCAGCCAGTATTTGAACCGTCCGGATTCGGTCACTTCCACATACTGAGGCGCGTCAGGCGGACAGACGCGGGTTCCTGTGCCGGTGCGCGGATCCACAAAAGTGCCCGCGCCCGTATCACAAATGATATGGTCCTGTCCTTCCCCCTGTGCGCGAAGGCAGAAGGTCAACGGGCCGAAAAGGGTGCATTGAATTTCAAGTTTGCCCGCCTGACCCATTTCCAACTGCCCTTTGCAACTCTCCGTGTGCGACACTATCATGCGCTTGATAAGGCCCTCGACGGCCAGCTCCTCCAGTGTTCCCGGAACCTTGCCGCGGCCGCCTTGGCCGCCGATGTTGACAAGGGTCAAATCACGCGGGCGCCCCTCTTGCCGGAAATGGTCCCGTATGGCCCAATACATGAGAGAGCAAGGTTGATTCCCCGCCATGCCGGAAGTGCCCATTACCGCCCCGTCAGGAATGAGTTTAACCGCCTCCCACGCCGTCATGAACTTCGGATTGTCTTTCACGGGCGGAGGATAATGCAGGTCATATTTTTCCCAATTCCATCTCCAACGCATTACATGCGCGTATAATTTCAGTTTCGTCAAAATATCCATGGTACGTCTCCACCGGCATATTTATGATTTGCGCATACGGCCAGAAAGCGCCCCTGCCGACACGGGCAGGGGCGCCACAATCGAAGCGGTTCTCCGTCGCAATAATACTGTTTGTTAATACAAGTCATTCCCGGCTATTCCTGTAATTCAAATCTGAATCCTTCGCCCGTTACCACATCTTTGCCCACCGCTTTCGGTGCGCCGCTTTCCGGCAGAACAATCCGCATGGGACAGGCGTCTATGATATCTTTTTGCGGATCAATTCCCGGCATGACGTACATCAATTCCATACCGCGCCTGGTCAGCCGGAATGCGCCGATATGACACACGTAAAAAACGTTTTTGCCGTGTTTCAGGGCTTCTTGTCCGTTAAAGGTAATCTCGTATACCTTGTCTGTGAACTTGGGTTTCCCGGATTCAATTATCGTGACATGATCGCCCTGCACCTCGATTGTGGCGCGAACACCCCAGGGGCTTACAAACAAAATGTTTTTCGCGCAGGTAATCAAATCTATAAAGCCGCCCGGCC
>DSBB01000419.1 GCA_011046175.1 Candidatus Hydrogenedentota bacterium
CCGTTTCCTTTCCGTCATTCCCGTTTCCTTTCCGTCATTCCCGTTTCCTTTCCGTCATTCCCGTTTCCTTTCCGTCATTCCCGTTTCCTTTCCGTCATTCCCGCGAAAGCGGGAATCCAGAAAGCGGCTGATACGCTGTGAGTATAGCTCTGGATTCCCGCTTTCGCGGGAATGACGGCTGCTTTTTGGGGCAAACAACAGTTTCAACTTATTATGCTTGCTAGACAGTTACCAAATATTCTGCCTGGCGCAATGACTCCAACCCGTTGAAAAAACCGCGTGCTTGCACCCTATCAGGTGTTATATGCGGTTGCATGTCTTCTATTGAGAACAAGTAACAATAACAAATTAGAATTGTAAGTACAGTATAAGAGATGCGATGAACTTCAAGCCAGCCTGTGGATGCTTGTTGGATCGCATTAAACAAAATTAGCATAAGGAGTATCATCATGGAAGAAGCAATTGCCGTATTTTTCTTTATGTGGTTTTTTATGTTCATTGTGCTCATAGCCTCATCTTGATGATGCTATGTCCATGTATTTGCATATTATTTTGTCGTTTCCAGTAAAGACGTGATAACGGGCAAAAAAGCCTCAACAAAAAGATGGTTGCCCTTGGGGGTTGGATGGCCGTCCAATTCGAAATATAAATCAGGATCATCCTGATGTTCCCGAAAGAGATGGGTAACTTCGTAAAATGGAATCGCGGCGCGCTTGCAGGCAAGGCGAATGCTTTCATCCATGCCGTTGGTAGTTAACAACCATTCAGGCATGTTATAGCCCACGCGCGTCATGTTCGAGAGCGCAGGTTTGTTTACATAGGGGCCTTCCGGGATGCATACCACAACGGCTTCGCATCCGTATTGTTCGGCCACCCGCCGTATTCGCATAAAACGGGCCGCCGTCCGTTCAATGCATACTTGCGTCCATGGATCATCCGGATCAATGGCCTTGGTGTAAGCGTCGGGGTCTTGAAGGGCAAGTTCAACCATATAAGGATTAAGTACGCCCTCGAGGAAAGCATTCCTGACTTTCTCCTCCAGCCTGTCGAACCTCTCCCGTTTTTCAGGCTTCATTTCATCAATAAACGCCCTGGCTGTATTTGCCGTCCAACGGCGGTTGTCCTCAGCGGTTGTAATCTGCGGCGGCATGTCCTTGTGGGTACGCTCTTCCCCGGCCATTCGTTTTCGGCGCATATCACGCATCAACTGCGCCATGTTCGGATAAATGCTTTGTACGCAATTAAGGATATCTCCGGCGGACGCCATTTCCTCTTCAGGACCGGCGTCCCGGAGATCATTCCCCTGCAACACGCCGATAATCACCATATCCGGCCGCAACAGGGGAATGGCCCGTTCCGCCAGTTCCGCGTAAAAGGGCGGGCCAACCCCCGGCTTCCCGAGATTTAAAATCTCAACCTGAAATCCATCAGCGCGTAAAGCGTCCTCGAGAAGACGCGGCCAACTCTCTTCGATGTCCACGCCCCAGCCGTAGGTATATGAATCCCCGATGGCCAAAATACGAAACGCATCGTCCCGTTCTCTTGGCAATTCGCGGTCACGAATGCCAATCGAATTTATGCGCGCAGTATATTCAAAATCAACTGTTTTGAAATGCTGCTCCGCAAAAGGCGGAAAAATAAGTTCGACAGCGGACGGCAGTCCCGGCGGACGCATGACACTGCCCAGCGCCCTATCGAAAATAACGCTGCAGAGCAATACACCCGCCACTGACGCAAAAACAAGCAGGCTATTTTTCACCGGCGTGCCGGATGTTTTCATCAATGACGCTCTCCTTGAAACCGAACGGAGTCATGATTGAATTATCCCAAACCCGCCGGCTGGATGCAAACCGTGAGACCGCAGTAGCGCCCCCACGCCGGTTAATCGCATATCCTGTCAATATGCAACGACAAAGCGTTGCTCCATCGGCGATACCCTTCATCACTCAGATGCAACGCATCGTCGAGATAGTAAAGCGGGTCGGGCCGCCCCCTTTCATCAAGAAGCAACGCGCCCAAATCCAAATAGGATACACCGTCGTGAACGGCAGCATAGTTTTCAATAAGTGAATTTGCCGATTGCATGGACGGATACTGCTCCCAGCGGCTGCCGCTTGGCTTAATGGCAAGAATGACGATGCGGCTGGATGGGGCAAGTAATCGAAACCGTTCCACCGCCCCGGCGCAATCGGCAAATACCCACTCCGGCGTTTTCCCCGCGTTGATGTCGTTATCGCCGGAGTAAATGATAATCACATCCGGCCTATGATGCCCCAGTATTTTATCAGCAAACCGGAAGAGGTCAGCGTATTGAGAGCCGCCAAAACCGCGGTTCAAGGCGGCGGCATGAGGGAATGATTGCGCCACTTGCCACATTTTGGCGGTCGAACTACCTGTAAACAGCAGGCCGCCCGTCATGGATGGTGATTTTTTGTCTTCTTCCACGAATTGCATAATGGCCGCCTGCCAGCGGCTCGCGGGCCACCGGACCACAGCATTCCGACATGTCCCGTCAACGGCAGCCGCATTTCGCAAAAACAGTAACTCACCCGCCTCATAGTCAAATGGGATGGGATTCCCGGTGCGAAAGCAGGTTACCGCCTGCGGTTCGGATACGTAACGAACGCATATTTTTTCCGTCCCTTCCACAGGCAGGCATAGACGCCATGTATCTTCAAAAACCACAGCGGTGATTTCAGCGGGACTGAATCTTTTGACGGGAATTTCAGGCAATGCGGCCATAACGTTCTCCACGTCGGCATCCTCCGCTTTAACGCGGCATGTCATTAAGCACACAACAATACACACCGCTGCGACTATCCATAAGTGATTGCAAAACAAGAACCGTCCCGGGGATGCGGTTTTCCGCGCTTTACATCGCTCAACGGCAAACATATTAGCGGGCATAGGCTGCAATAACCTTTTTTATGCCTCGGGCAATACCGTTCATAGTCTCTTCTTCATACGTAGGGAACACAAACGTGATAAATGTGCGTGACTGGTGCCAGACGGCGTTTGGCACTTCCACATTGGCGTAATTGACCGATTCCTGGGAGGCGTATTCCTTCGATTTGAAGGGGAAACCGGAATTGCCGTAGGCGTTATGGTTCTGAAAGGCCGCTTCAGTGTGGCATTGCGGCCAAAACACATTCCAGCAGGGCGCCCCCTCCGCGCCAAGCGCCTCGAGAAACGTCTTAATGTCGCAGCTCATAGCGTCAATGTCAAGGGTAACGGGAAACACGTACCATCCATTCTGCCGTTCCGGCGTATGCACGGGCAGATGCAATATTTGCGGTATATCCGCCAGTTCCTGCAACAAGATGCCCGCATTGCGTTTACGGCGCGGCATGTTCCAATTGTCCATCCGTTCCAACTCAGCGAGTCCGATGGCGGATTGCATTTCCGTCATACGGTAGTTGAACCCAACCCTGGTGTGAATATAGGGCAGTTTCTGTTCCATCTCGAGCAAGCGCAGCCGCTCGCGCACGTCGTAGCCGTGGTCGCGGAAACTGCGGCATCGCCACGCCACCTCTTCATTATCCGTCGTTACCATGCCGCCCTCGCCGCCGGTGGTAAAAGTCTTGTTCTGGCAGAAACTGCACGCCGCCACGTCGCCCAGCGTGCCCGTTTTGCGCCCCTTGTACACGCCGCCAAAAGCCTGCGCGTTGTCTTCAATGACATAGAGGTTATGCGCGCGCGCCAGTTCTATAAGCGGGTCCATGTCCGCCACATTGCCATAGAGATGCACCGGCATGATGGCCTTGGTGCGGCTGTTGATCAGCTTTGCGGCGCTCTCCACGTTCATGCAGTGGTCCTCCTTGTTTACATCGGCAAAGCGGGGCACGGCGCCCGCCTGCACCACGGAAAAGGAGGTGGCGATAAAGGTATAACTGGGCACAATGACCTCGTCGCCGGGTCCGATGTTCAGTCCCGCCAATGCCGTGTGCAGGGCGCTCGTGCCGTTCGTGGTGCTGATGGCAAAGTTTGACCCCTGCCATGCGGCATACCGGCGCTCGAATTCCATGCCCCGGTCGCCGGTCCAGTAATTAATTCTTCCGCTGCGCAACGTTTCCGTTACGGCGGTTATGGCCGCTTCATTGAGGCAGGGCCAGGGCGGCAGCGCGCCCGGCACCGATTTCTGGCCGCCATGTATCGCCAGAGTGTCCATTTTTTCTTTTCCTTTCCTGTTGTCACCGCTCATGTCATGGGTAATTGCACCGGTTGTTTGGTTTCATAGCACCGCAACGCGGCAAAAGTAATTTCCTGAGAAAGCGCCGCGTCCGCAAGGTTGCAATGGGATTCCCGGTCGTTGAGAATACACTCCACAAAATGGTCCATTTGCCGCTGGAACGGATGATGCGTTACGTCCGCGCTTTCCGGCAATACTGTTGGAATGGTGATCCAGTCCTTTTGTCCCGGGAATTTGTGCGACCACAGGTGGTTGTCGCGAATGGTTCCTTTTGTGCCAAATATTTCTATGGGAAAGGCATAGGGCATAACACAACCGAAGTTCACCGACACCTTGCTCATGGCGCCGTTGTCGTATTTCACCAGCAGTACCTCTAGATCGTCATACTCAAGCGGGGGCGCTTTGCGCCATGTGTTCGTGAAATAATCGTATTCCACCTCCCGCCCCTTGCGGCAGCCGCCGGAATAGGCGAATACCTCGGTGGGAATCGCCGCCTCGTTTCTGCCTTTTTCGGCGAACCAGCGCGCAGCGTCCACCGCATGACATCCGCCCACCAGCATGGCGCTTACGCCGTATTTTTTTTGTCGGCCTTCCTCATATCCTGTCCACCAACTTCCGATGTCATGCTCATAATCGGCCTCGGTGAAATAAATGTCGCCCAGCGCATCGTCTGCAATGAGCTCCTTTGCTGTCTCGAACAACGGATTCCATCGCAGCACAAAACTGACCACGGTTTTAACCTTCGCCTGATTAACCGCGTCCCGCATGGCAGTTAACTCCTCAAGCGTATTCGCAATCGCTTTTTCAATGACAATATGCTTGCCCGCCTGCGCGGCGGCGATCACGTTCTCGGCATGCAAGTGCTGCGGTGTGCATACTGACACGATGTCCACGCCTTCATGGACAAGCGCCTTGTCGAGGTCGGTGTAAAACGCGACATTTTCAAGTCCCGCTTCCGCCGCGCGTTGTCGGCAGCTTTCCAGGCGGCGGCTGGAAATGGCCACGACTTCTGTGTGCGGGTTGTTATTGAAAGCCTTGATATGCTCGCCTGACACCCAGCCCGCCCCGTGTATCAATACGCCCAATTTTCCATCTGACATACTGTTTTCCTCCATGTAACGCATAAGCGTCCGTTTTTGCTTCAGAGATGTATAAAAGCCCGGGAATTTTCCTGACCGAAACCTAGCACGTATTTCCATGTAAAAGCAAATAGCGTGGCCGTCGTTTTTGTCCTCCCCCGGCAGGGCTTCATTGCGGCAAAGGCGGGATAATACGCTTGCCTTGGATTGCTGCGCCCAAGGGACATTTCCGCAATATCGTAGAGTTTGCGCTCGGCGCGCATCCTATCGTCTGAACCGTAATCCCCTGCATACATGGTATCAAGCGGCTTTTGTCATGGCGTATACGGCACGGTTCCGGTGGCGTCCACTTCGTACCCCCAGTCGGCGAGGTGTTCGGCGGCGGACTTGAAAGGATCGTTCGTTTTCTCAAGCCATTCACGCAGCATAATGTCAAGGCGTTCCCGTGCATCGGCATGAAGGGGACTGTCAATCAGATTGTGCAGCTGGCAAGGGTCGTTGTTGTTGTCGAAAAGTTGCCACGGCCCGTCAAGGACGCGGGTATAGGTGTAGTCGCCAGTGTAGACG
>DSBB01000193.1 GCA_011046175.1 Candidatus Hydrogenedentota bacterium
GCCACGGTGACGGGATTTTTCATCATCAGCCCGCCCAGATTTATCTGTAGGTTAACGGTCGTCATAGGCGCTCCAGCATATCATGCGCGTGTCGAATACGGGGCCTTCTCGGCAGACCCGCGCCATTTTGCCGAACTCGTTGTTTGTATTGGTTTCCACGACGCATCCCATGCATACGCCGTCGCCGCATGCCATTTCGGCTTCGAGAGATGCGTAACAACACGCATCCGCTTCAGCGCATACCTCATGCACCGTCCGCATCATGACGGTCGGGCCGCACGCATACACGATGGTATTGTCGTCAGGCGCCAGCAAACGAAGACAATCGGCGGCATATCCCTTGTATCCGACAGAGCCGTCGTCGGTTGCCAGGGTTACCGGACATCCCATCTGCGAGAATTCGTTTTCACACAACAAAAACCGTTCCGTCCGCGCCGCCAGAATCACCTCGGGAACGCGCCCCGTTTGCAACATAATCGCCTCGGCGAGTCCCGGCATCGGGGCCACCCCGACGCCGCCCGCCACCAATATGCAGCGGGGCGCATTCTGCGCGATGGGAAACCCGTTGCCCAGGGGTCCCTGCACATTGATAACCATGCCCGTCGGCGCTCCGGCAAGCAGCCTTGTGCCGTGTCCGACAATTTTGTATAAAAAGGAAATACCGTCCCTAAAGATGCGTTCTATGGACATGGGGCGCCGCAGGAACGGACAAAAACCCTCGCGCACTTCGATCATGCAGAATTGGCCGGGCCGCGCCGCCGCCGCGATTTCGGGCGCGCGCGCCACCATGCGGCGGTGATCGGGGGCGACTTCCTTGTGCGCCGTAATTTCGCAATCGAGGATAACGGCCATGATTAATTGCCCGACGCCGCCATCTGGCTGGTGAGCAGACTCAACCCGCCGCGGATGCGTTCCGCCATAACATCGCCCACCCCTTCCACCTCGACAAGCTGTTCTCGCGTCGCCTTCATAATGGCGTGCAGTGACCCGAGTTTTTCCACCAGGTTGTCAATGAGCTGCGGCGGCAGTCGGTTTATTGAATGAAGGATGCGGTAACCCCGGGGCGTCATATACGAGTCCACGCTTCGCAGGTTGGGGCCGTAGCCCAATTGCTGGCTGATGTTGCCGAGATTCATCAATTCCTCCTGCGTCAAGGCGGCAATACGCTCATGAATAATATCAGGCGCAACCCCCTGACGCTCTTTATAATAATCCCGCACCACCATCCGGGCCTCCTTAAGGGGAATCAACGTTTCCTGCAACTGCAACTGCAACAAACGCCCTTCCGTCCCCAGTTCCAAAATAATGGGGTCAACCTCGAGCCGGATTCGGTTGACCATTTCCGCGCGCTGCAGCACGCGGCACACATCAAAAATGGTCACGATATCGCCCAGTTCGCGCAAGGTAAGTTCGTTCATGGTTTTGCGCAGCGTTTCCACGTATTTATCCAGCGTTTGCAGCATCTGCGTGCCTTTATTAACCAGCGTTTGCGGCGATTCCAGCGCGTACCGCTTGGTGTGACAATAGAGGGTGACGCTTGAACGCCGCTGTGACAACGCAAGCACCACGCTTTTGGTCTGGTTGGCGAAGCGCTGCGCCGCGCGGTGCCGTGTTCCGGTTTCTATGGTGGGATAATGCTCGGCGGGCTTCAAAAACCTGTTTGCGTAATGGATGCGCGTACCGTCTTCATTCAAGATAATGGCGCCGTCCATTTTGGACAGTTCGTACACCAGTTGGGGGGTCATGTCGGCGTCCAATTTCACGCCGCCTTCGGACAGGCGGCTCAATCGCGCCAAGTCACCGAAACAAAGCAGCGCGCCCATGCGCGACTGTAAAATGGCTGCGAGCGCTTCGTGAGTTTTGGTCCCCGGCGCCACCATGAGCAGCGCCTCGCGAAAGGCTTCGGCTTCAGTGCGTTTTTTGCGTTTAGGCACGGTTCTACTCCAATGCTATCCTTATTGCGTCCACAATTTTTGTGACCGGTTCCGGCGTTATCGCCGTGATGGCCGCGTCTCTCATACAACCTGCGGGCATTATACATCGGGCGAATCCGAACTTGGCGGCTTCACGGGCGCGGTGTCGCGCCGCGCTTACGGCGCGGATTTCGCCGGACAATCCGACCTCGCCGAATACGACGGCCTCGGGCGTTACGGGTTTTCCCAACAAGCTTGACGCCAGCGCCGTCGCCACCGCCAGATCGGCGGCGGGTTCGTCAAGGCGGATGCCGCCCGCTACATTAACAAATACATCTCGGTCGCAAAAACGTAACCCGGCATGACGCTCAAGCACCGCCAATAAAAGCGCCACGCGGTTGGGGTTGACCCCGGTGATGGTGCGGCGCGGCGAGCCGGCGTGCGCGTCACTGACCAACGCCTGCACTTCGACCAGCAGGGGGCGCGCCCCTTCCATGCCGGGGAATACGGATGATCCGCTTACACCGAGTGGTCGCTCGTCAAGAAACAACGCGCTGGGATTCTTTACTTCGCACAAACCGGTGTCATGCATCTCAAACACGCCGATTTCGTTGGTTGACCCGAAACGATTTTTCACAGCCCGCAGTACGCGCAGCGATTGGCGGCCTTCGCCCTCGAAATACAAGACGGTGTCAACGAGATGTTCCAGCAGCCGCGGCCCGGCGATTACCCCCTCCTTGGTAACATGTCCCACGAGCACAATGGGGGTGCGCGTGGTCTTGGCAAGCCGCATAAATTCATTGGCGCACTCGCGCACCTGGCTGACCGAGCCCGGCGCCGCGGCCAGACGCGACGTGTATACCGATTGAATGGAATCCACCACCACCAACCTGTATTCCCCCTGGCTGACGTGCGGCGCGATGGCTGAGACGTGGGTTTCCGTCAGCATAAGCAGGCTGTCATGCAGCGTGTCGAGGCGGCCCGCCCGCAATCGCGCCTGGTCGAAGGACTCCTCGCCGGACACATACAGGACCGCCCCCTCGTTTGTGGCAATATGATGGGACACCTGGAGCATCAACGTTGACTTGCCAATGCCGGGGTCCCCGCCCACCAGCGCCAGCGAGCCGGGCACTATGCCGCCGCCCATAACCCGATCAAACTCGTCCATCCCTCCGGATACGCGCGACGGCGCGGCCTGGGCGTTGTCTGTGACGGGAACAGGAGCGGAAGTAACGGCAACAGACGCCCGGGAGTGCGGCCCCTCCTCCGGCATCTCCTCCTCAACCAGCGTATTCCATGATTCGCATTCCACGCATTTACCGGACCACTTTGCCTGCACCGCGCCGCATTCTTCACAAACAAAGCGTGTCTTCGTTCTTGTCATTCCCACAGCGTTTCCCGTCCGGTATGAAGTTCAATTTGGATACAAGCAGGCGGCGAATGTCCGCCGCCCACGCTACCAGTGTACTGTATCCGCAACTGCTTCGGCAAACAGGCCGCCGTTTTTTGTGCGAACTGCCGCCCAAGGCGGAGTGGGACTCGCAATGACGAGAGCATCCGGCTGCCGCGAAAATCCGGGTTGGATGAACGTTTGGATGGTTATTATTTTTCCAGCGTTACCGCAATCATTGGGCATTTGAAATGAGCGCCGGCGCCGGGCGTCGCTTCGACCCAGTGACGTTCTTCCAACGGGCCGTTGACATCAAGATCATTCACCAGAAGGGAGAATCGTATGGTATTGCCCGCCTTCAAAAGGATTTGCGGCAATTCTTCCGCAGGATACGCGGCTTCGTAAAGTATCCTGTTCCCTTCACGTCGCACTGCCAGCGTCACCGCTTCGGTAATGGCGTCAATATGTTTGTCAGGGCGGTCGTGCAGAAACACCTGCGGCCCCTTTTCGGTCAAACTGAAGCTCCAATTGGAATGCTCCAGCCAGAGCTCGACGCTGTCCGCCATCCAAACGACGTCACCGTAATACGGTTGGTAAAATTCGTTGTCTTCCACTTCCACCGCCACATAGAGATGTTGTTCGTTCCACATTAAACGGGCAGCCGCTTTTATATCGTCCACATCGGATGGGTCGCAGTTTACGCCGTAATTCAGGCATATCGGCGGGGCGGCGCCCCATTCAGACAAATCCCCGTCGAGCGTCATGTTGTCCGGGGCGTGTGGAACGGCGAGGCAGGGTACCATGTCCAGCGGCAGGGACAGTGCGAGCGGTTTTCCGGTTTCCGGGTTGTCCACAACGCCTTCCAGTGTTGGCACGGGAAAACGCGCAGGGCCTTGTGATGTAATGTGGGCAATCTGACTCGCCGATTCGCCCGGCGCAACATGGAATGCCAGTTGTTCGGGAACCACTTGCCAGTGCATGGGAACAGCCCACTTCAGTTCGGCGCGAAGGGGCGATTCAAAGGGATTTGACAAGGTTATTTTCGTTTCCCCGTCCATGGGCGATTCCAGGGGCAGCATTACGGCGTCGCCGGTCAAGATGCCGCGCAGTTCGCGCAGCCTTGCCACCTTCTTTTCCGTGACGACGTCGGCGGGAAGCACCGCGCCCGGACGCATAACCGACCACGCAACGCTTTCCCCGCGCACCTTCACCGCCAGATAACAAAAGAAACCGCCTTCTTCCTCCGGCGTGCCCATGCCGCCTCCCGCGCTTCCGGCGACTACATACCGTATGCCGTCAATCACGCCGTGATCGCGGTAATGGTGAAGATGTCCCGCGAAGACGGCGCGCACCGGATAACCATCGAGTATCTCTGCCGTGGGCTGCCAGTCCCGCTCCCAGTTGCTTGCAAAAAAGGGCACGTGAAGAAAAACAAAGATGTGTTTGGCGTCGCTCGCCGCCAGCGCGGCGCGCAGCCAATCGTTTTGTTCCGGCGAGAAATTGTCCGGATCGCCCGGTTCTTCCGTGTTCATTATGATACATTGGACGGGGCCGCGGGTAAACGTGTAATACAACGGCGCAATCCGTTCTTCATAGATGCGGTAGACCTCCGTTTCGTCCATTACATCATGATTGCCCGCCACGGGAAAAAAGGGAGCGTCCAGCGTTTCGATGCGCCCCACAAATTCATCCCACATGGGGCCGACCTCGTTTGCGGGGCCTCCCATGATCATATCGCCCGCGCAAACAACAAAATCAGGACGCAATACGTTCCATTCTTCAATCATGTCAAGGAACACCTGGGGCGTACCCAGAAAATGGGCGGGCTGGGGATCGGCGCAAACAATGAAGTCCACGGCGTCTTCACAAACCGGCGGTGTCGTCTCCAGTTGGTGAAGGGACCGGCGCATCAGATTTTCCGATGAGGCGGCAAAGGCCGCGGCCAAAATGCTCAAGACAATTACAAATAATCTCATTGGCAATACTCCTGTGGTGATTCCCATGTGAACATGCGGCCCGGCGCGCCAAGGCGCGGGCAGCATGCGAATAGCGATTTCAGTTCAGGTTGCGGGCGTTTCCCACCTTGGCGTAACAGTATACGCCCCGCTTTGTTCTGCATGGTAATGATGCGATGGTTCTGAAAAACGCATATGGACGGCTTGAGTTTGCAATAGCCTTCAAACAAGGCGCGTTATCACACCATGCGCCGGTCGGGCATGGCCGAAGCGCTTTATGTTGGACGTAGAGCATCGCCTCGCACTACGCGGGTGAAACGGTTTTTCCTGCGGCGGCGCCGGAGAAAGGACGAATCCCATTGCATCGGCTGATTTATTTAAGCCATTGTGTTGCGGTGTTTTCCTTGCCTCCGTCCCGGCGCATGAAATATACTGCTAACATGGGTTTCGCCCGCAACCCAGATTTGACTATTCTCTTTGTATGTTGTTCACGCTTCAGCGTGCGGCAGTAGTACACAAACTCTGAGTCATACACGCAACCCCGCACGCTGAAGCGTGAAC
>DSBB01000501.1 GCA_011046175.1 Candidatus Hydrogenedentota bacterium
TACTTGTTGTGGTTGACCAAGGTAAATTTGGCGTTTCAACCACAACAAATGGTATTATATAGTTCGAGTCAACATGTGTGAAGTGTATCTATGGAAATCAAAATCAGCAAATGCGCCGCGCGGTGCGGCTCCTGCGATATGGATTTTGCGCACGAGCAAAAAGTCCATTCTCAAATAGTGTTGCAGGAAGGCGTTTTCACAAGGTGCGATTATTGCGCCGCCTGTTTCGAGAAAGTCCAGACGGAAGAGGCGTTTTGCGTGTGGAATGTGCTTTACAGCGACCCAAAGGTTTTGGAGGCGGAGCGGCAGGAAGTCTATTCACCTTTGCGACGCCTCTTCTACGACCTGGCCTCGATGACGGGCCGCCCTGATTTGGCGGAGGCCTACCTTGCGGCACAATTACTGAAAAGACAAAAGGCGTTCCGCCAAATAAAGGAATCCGATGAAAATGACGGCGCAGAACGGGTAACGCTTTTTTTGGACCGCGCTGGAAACCGTCTTATCGAAACCCGGGACTTAAATTTTACCTATTCGGAATTGGACGAGGCGCGAATTCGGCTCATGGCCCGATTGCAGGAAATGGAAGGCCCAAGCCGGAACGCCGTCGAAGAACCGGAATCTACAGCCAACGAATCACAACAGGTGTAAGGACATGTCCAGAACACAACGCCTTGAAAATCAAAAAGAGCAGAATTTGCTTACGGCCGAGTTCACCCCCGGGCAGTTGATTGTATTGCTCTGCGTCTTTCTCTTTGTGGCTATGGCCTGTTTCGGCTTGGGAATTCTGGTCGCGCAATTTGATCCGTCGTTGGAAAAGGTTGCGGATGACGATGCCGAAGCGGCAGCGGATTCATCCGCCGAAATGGAAACCTACACAACCAGGGCATTTGACCGGGAAGCGAAAGACGGTCAACATACTGCAACAGTTTCACCGGCCAAACGCAGTCCCGAGACGCCGCCGCCCCGCAATCCGTATATGGATAACACGCCGCGCCTGACCGCGCTGCCGCCCTTGACGCCCAACCGCGCGTTGCCCGTGCAGGCAGAGGCGCCCACCCGCATTCCCAAAGCGGATTCGCCGGAACCCGCGGCAGACCCCGCCGCCCCGGCGGCGGCGGAATCACAGCCGGCGGAAATGCCCGCGCTGACGCCTATCGATCCCGATGAACCCCTTATCGAGACCACGCGAGTTGTCGCGCAAGAATCCGCGCCGCAGCAGCAGGCGCAAACAAAACACGAAGAGCGGCAAACGGGTTCCGTTTCATCAGGCGGAAAATTCGTCGTACAATTGGCCGCATTCAGCGGAAGCGACAGACGCGCCAAGGCCGAATCCTTTGCAAAGAAAATCCGTTCCGAATCAAATGTCAACGCCGATATCATCCCCTCCGATGACGACGCGCATTACAGAGTCGTTGTCGGCGGCTTTGCAACACGCGATTCAGCCGCCAAGGCATGTGAAGAACTGCGCGGGAAACCCGGATTAAGCGAGGCGTTCGTCCGCCCGCTTTGACGCTCTGCAACTGGAGTCCTTTCATGAGCCACGCAACGGTAATCGGCCCTGGGGCGCTGGGGTGTTTGTTTGCCGCGCGTCTGGCGCGTTGCGGCGTGAAAACGACATTGGTGGATTACAGAGAGGAACGCGCCGCTGTCCTGCGTAAAATTGGGATAACCGTCGAGACCGCAGAGGAAACATATACGGAGAAACCCGCCATTGCCACCCGCATTCCCGCATCCTGCGATTTCATCCTGGTATTGACCAAGGCGCACTCCACACGTGAATTACGTCTTCCACCAAAAACACCGACGCTTACGTTACAGAACGGTCTTGGCAATGCGGAAACGCTGGCGGCGGCCGTGGGCGCTTCGCACGTGTTGGCCGGCGCCACATCCGAAGCCGCGACATGGCTGGATGTGGGGCGGGTTCGTCATGCTGCGTCAGGCCGCACCGAGTTCGGCGCATGGACGACGTGCCCCGCCGACGCGCCCCAGGCGTCGCTGCAACAAGCGGGGTTTGACATATCCATAACAGAATCTCCCGGCAAAACGGTCTGGGAAAAGGTTGTAGTGAATGCCGGCATCAATCCATTGACGGCTTTATTGAACGTGTCCAACGGCGCATTGCTGGAAAAACGGGAGACACGGGAGCTCATGCGCGATTTGGTCGTTGAGGCGACCCGCGTTGCCGGCGCTGAAGGGTACCATTTCGGGCATAGTCTTGTGGAAGAAACAGAACGAATATGTGAAGCGACGCGGGATAATATCTCTTCCATGCTCCAAGATATAAGACAGAAACGTCGCACTGAGATAGGCGCCATCAGCGGAGAAATCCTTCGGCGCGGGCAGAACGCCATGTTGCCCACACCGCGCACAAAGGTTATTTATCAGCTTGTGCGCGCCTTGGAGGCGGAATGAGTCATAACCATGCACAACTTCCGCAGCACAACTTCTCATTTGCGCAACGGCTGCAACTTGCCGTGTTACCCGTTGTTCTTGCGGACCTGTTTTATCTGCTGTATCGCACGTGTTCCGTGGAGACGCGCGGGCGCGAGCACCATGACGAAACGCTGCGCAGGCATGGGCGCTGCCATGTTGTTATCTGGCATGAAAGCATGGCTATGGCGGGGTGTTACAATCGTGGAACAGACTATCTGACGCTGACCAGCCATAGTTACGACGGGGAGTTCGCCGCACGGGTCATCAAACGGTGGCGCATCCACGCCGCTCGCGGCTCTTCGTCGCGCGGCGGCAGCGAGGCGCTTAAGGCGCTGGCTGAGGCGGCAAAAACCGTTCCTGTCACCGGCTTTACGCTGGACGGCCCCAAGGGGCCGCGCCGTGTTGCCAAATCGGGTATCGGCGTTCTCGCGGCAAGAACACAGTTGCCCATTGTGCCCAATGCGTATGCCGTCAGCAGCGCGTGGCGATTGAATTCATGGGATAAATTTCCCATCCAAAAACCTTTCGCGCGCATCATCTGCGCCTATGCCCCCGCCATACCGCCGCCGCCCGACGACTCGCCGGAAGCCGTCGAGGCGACCCGCTCCGCGGTGGAAAAAAGCCTGAACGATCTGCATGCGCAAATAGAAAGAGACTTGGGGGGGGCTCCCATCGTGTAACAGGCCCACCAAGCGCTTCACCCACAGCCTATTTTTCGTTATTGTTTGCGGCGGAATACGCTGTCGGTTCCGTTCAATTCCCTTTTCTAATAGACCTGTTTCAACATACTCATTCCCCGCGTTCCATATACTTCGTCAGCAGCGCGACATTCCGTTCTACGGCGCCGCGCTTGTTAAGAACCGCCTTTCTTCCTTTCAACGCAATTCGTTCCCGAGCCATCGGCTCTTTTAATAATTGCCGCAGGCAACCAGGCAGTTCTTCCGCTCGCTCGATTTGCACCGCGCCTTCCGCTTCCGTCAAAAGGGCGGCCGCTTCCGGAAAATTACCCATAAACCGCCCGAATACGGTGGGTACGCCTAATGCGGCCGGTTCGAGGGGGTTGTGTCCCTCCACGCCCGGGAAGAAGCTGCCGCCAATCACCGCGACACTGGACAATGCATAAAACCGTGTTAATTCGCCTATTGTATCAACGACAAAGACACGGGCGCGCCAGTTAAGATTCCCCGCCTTTGCCACCGACCTGCATTGAACCACCTCCTCCTGAAAAGGCGCTTTCGCTTCTTCAATGCGTTGAAGATGCCGAGGGGCGATGATAAACCGGAGGTTTGGAAATTCTTCTTTCAGCGCCCGCCAACATGCCGCCGCCAATTCCTCATCGCCCGGGCGGGTGCTCCCAAATATCACATTGACATCATGACGGGAAAAACCATTTTCGCGACGCATCATTTCCAACACGTCAGCGGCAAATTCCGTTGTAACGGCGTCATATTTCATGTTGCCCGTGACTTCAATCGCGCCCTCCGGAACGTCCAACTCCTTGAATCTCCGGGCACATGTGTCATCCTGCGCGGCGACGCAATCAAGCAAAGAAAGCGCGGGCGGCATCACGCGCTTGTAGCGTTTGTATACCGGAAAACGGCGGGGGCTAATTCTCCCGTTGATGACAACCACCGGCATGCCACATCGCTTTGCTTCTCTTATCATGTTTGGCCAAAGCTCGGTTTCGATAATCGCCAGCATCCGCGGCTTTGCGCGCCTTATGAATCCGCGAACACTCCATAATAAATCAAAAGGCGCCAGTGTAACGGTAATTCCCGAAAGCCCCGCCCTAGCGATGTCCAGACCTGAAAGCGTACTGACAGAGAGCATGACAGGCAAATCAGGGAAACGCTCTCTAATGCGCCGGACAAGTCCCGACGCTACTCCGACTTCCCCAACGCTACAGGCGTGAATCCAAAGAGGACGCGATTCGTATGCCGACGTCAACGGCCGAAACCTGCGCAACAATGCCCGGTACTTGGACGCACACAGCAAATACAACACGCCGGCGGGGGTTGCAATGACTAAAATCAAGTTATATAGGAGATAACGCATCATTTTCAAGACAACGGGCGGTCCATGTCGCCATGAACCGCCCGGATTTGTTTCTTTTTAGTAACTGTCTTGCAAGCATAATAAGTTGAAGCCGTCGTACGCCCGAAAGCAGCCGTTATTCCTGCGAAAGCGGGAATCCATAGCCATACTCACAACGTATCACCCGCTTTCTGGATTCCCGCTTTCGCGGGAATGACGGGCACACGCTGTTATTAGGGCATATTGTGCGACCTGCTGGATAGTTACTCTTTTTATTTAGTAGGGAAGTTCCGTAACATCAAAGAAGCGCGCGCCCGTGGAATCAATAATGTCAGGCGTGACAAAGATCAGCAGGCTCGACTGCTTGACTTCCCGTTTGGAGCCACGGAAGAAGAAGCCTATCACGGGGATGTCCGCAATATAGGGCATCTTCTGCGTACCCTTTGACGACTGGTCTTGCACAAGACCGCCCAATACCAATGTGTCGCCGTCATGCACAATTACGTTGGTCCATACCGCCTGCCACGAGGTGGTGGGCAGATTCATTTCATTTATTATTTCTTGGTTCGAAATAATTTGTTTCTGCTCAAAAGTTTTTATTCCCGTCCGTGTGCGCACTTCCGGATTCAACCACAAACGCACCTGATTGTTGTCGCGAATCTGTGGTGTAACTGACAGCGCGATACCAAAGTTATAGGCCTGGGGCGTGACATTTTGCACAAACGAGGTTGTTGTGCCGCTTTGGAAGCCCGCCGTTGTGTAGACCTGCGTGTTCACGGCGGAAACAAAGTATTCCGTGGCGAAGTCTGCAATGACAGCCGGCTTGCGGTTCATGGTGGTAACACGGGGCGCGCTCAAAAGTTCCGACTCATCAAGCCCGTCCAGATAATCGAAAGTAACGCTTAATTTGTCGCCGTCTGCGTTGCTCAAAATGTTGCCGATCAAGTTAAATGTCGGCGGAACGGCTGACGCCGGATTAACCGCACCGCTCAACGCGGCGTCCGAAATGGTATTTGTAAGCACCGGCGAGCCATCAGGCTTGCTGTAGAACGGAATGATATTGTCAATGCCATCG
Source organism: Candidatus Hydrogenedentota bacterium (assembly GCA_011046175.1). Classification (GTDB taxonomy): domain Bacteria; phylum Hydrogenedentota; class Hydrogenedentia; order Hydrogenedentales; family CAITNO01; genus SLFT01. Next base: position 5,543 of record DSBB01000501.1, read on the forward strand.
CCATTCACGTCATAATAATAATAATCGCTTTCCAACGACGGCAGTTTCGCGGCCCGCTCATTTTGATCGCTGAACTTGGCGTCCCACTGGAATCCGACTTTTTTCAAGTCTTCCAACCGAATCGTTAGGAACTTCGCCTCAATACTCACCTGTTTCAGCGTAACGTCTATTTGTGCAAGTTGTTTCTCAAATTCGTCAAGATTGCTCGGCGTATTCTTTACAATCAACA
>DSBB01000553.1 GCA_011046175.1 Candidatus Hydrogenedentota bacterium
GGTTTTGTAAAGGCTGTAACGGGAACGCAACGGGCCGACACCTTCAAGAACAGGATGGGCGCGTCCCGTGGGCGTAACGCCCACCTCGGTGGTGGGGCCGTTGCCGAAATGCCCTTTGTAATTGCCGCCCAGCACGTCAGCATCGAACTGAAGGTAATTCTGAAATCCGTGGCTCGCCGTGCGCAGCGCGACAATGGGACGTCCCGCGTCCACATAAGCGCGCACCCGCACCAGCGCGTCACATCGTTGTCAATTGACAGGAAATTCATTTACATCAGTCTGTTGCTGTGCATGTTCCACGGTCACGCAAACTACATGGCCATCCTTGTCTATCGCAACAAGGACATTTTCATTCAGATCATAGGTTTCGACGACTTCATTTTCGTTGAAGGTCAATAATAACGTGTCAGTATCGGAAAAGTACTTTGCCCGCATGCGCGCATTCCTTTACCTTCGCGCCGCCAATGTCTCCATGAAGGCTTCGACGCGTGTGTTGACCTGTTCATCGGACCAGGTGCGCGAGTCGTTCATGTCCGCCTCCAGCATCAATGACGGGACACCGTGCTTGTCTTCGAGGCGGCGCGCCAGTTCGTATTGGCCGAAGGAGTAGGCGCGGCAGCTGCGGTTCGAGTGCATCACAAAGCCGTCCAAGCTGAACTTCTCCGCCATGTGGGCCAGTTCCTTTTCGCGGTAGTCCAAACCGTGGTTGATGTAACCGCCGATGTAGGTGGAGGCAAACGAGAGCAGCGGATCGTTTTCATCATGGATGGGGCCGCGGTAACAGAAACTTTCCGGATAGGTGGAAACCACCAGCGCCGCTTGATGTTCGGCAAACTTCTGGGATAAGGCGTTGATGCAATGCCAGATTGCGAGGTTGTCCCAGCCGAGCCGGTATTTTTCGCCGGGAATGGCGGCAATGCCGTTGTCAATGCGTTCCTGCACTTCCGCTTTGAGCTCTTCGTAATAATCAATGCAAATCTGCGTGCCGCGCAGGGTGACGATGGGCGCGAGATGGATGAAGGTGTCGAAAGAGTTCATGGGCGCGGGTTTGTGGGCAAGCATCTCCTGAATGTCGCGCCAGAGATCTGCCGCCGTTTCCGACAATGCGATGACTTCCTTAAACTTGTCGTGGTCAAAGGGTTTCCCGGTTACCGTTTCAATGATGCGGATGTATTCTTCCAGCTGCTCTTTCATGTAGGCCACAGCATGGTCGGTGTCCTCTTCATCATACTGGTACGGGGCGTCAATGAACACCAGCGGCACATCAAAGATGCGCTGCAGTTCCTGATACCACTTGGTGACGGTGCCGCAGATGTTGTTGCAGCAAACGAGCAGGTCCGGCTTGGGCATGCCGCCGATGGGACTGGTTCCGGCGAGAATGGCGCCGATGTCCGTGCGCGCATAGGAGCACAGATCGCGCGAGAACCCCGCATCCTCCGCCGCCGCGCACAACATGTCCGCCATTTTTGTCGCGCCGCACATGGCGGCATGGTTTTCCGGATACAACGGTGTAATGTCCGCCGCATACAAAAACTCCACAGGCGCGCCGCTGGTGATCCATGCCTGCTTCTGGTTCGTTCCTTCCGCCATTTTCGCGCAGCCGTAATACATGGTCATGATCTGTTTCATGCGCGAGTAAGATTTCAGTCTCGGAAGTTCAATACTCATCTGCGGTCTCCATGCTTAAAGATTTTTGAAATTATCAGATTAGACTGGAGAAAGCATACAATGTCAGCGTGATGAATGCAAGTTGGAAAGCTGAATTATGACGCCGAACGCTACCGGATACGCCCTGTTCAATCGGCGCTTTAGAAGCGGCGCAAATGAAAGAAAGCGCCCGTTACGCCAAAATAGCGGGGCGGTCGAAAGAAGACCAGTGTTATGTCGGCAGCGCGCCCGGCCTGATATATGGCGGCTGTCCCGGTGATGACGAGACCGAAGTTTTTGTTGCGCTCTGCGGCATTGTTAAAGAAATCATCAAATTGTACCACGCTGAGGAGCGCGTTCTGCCCCGTCAACGTCCTGTCGAGATTACGCCAACAAGAGGCAGGGAGTTGACCGACGCGGGGAAACTAACACCGCTTGTTTTCGGGCTGCGGACACGGTCCTCTTTTTATCTGCACGGGACGATGACAGAGCGAACACCGCCTAAACCCATTAAAACAAGGCGGCAATGGTTTCGCTACGTCCCACACGTTTTGTTTCCCAGCCTATTGCGCTCTTTCCAAGTTGTTAACGGCGCGCCTTTATGTCCAAAATAGCGGAAGGATGTATAATAAGACCGGCGTCAACATCCGGTTGAAAAAGCCTCGGCCACACGCATAACGGGGGCAATAACATTCGGGAGAACAACAGATGAACATTTTATTGACTGGCGGCGCGGGCAATGTGGGCGCATACGTGTCACGTGAATTAAGCGGGCATAATATGCCTCATACGGCGCTTGACATGCGCGAACCCGCCACGATGCCGGAAAGCGCGCAATTTGCACAATGCGATCTCATGGATTTGAAGCAAACATGCGAGATTGTCGCCGGATACGACGTGGTGCTGCATCTTGCGGCCATTCCCAACGCGTTCCAAGACCCGCCCGCGCATGTCATGGGCGTGAACATGGTGACGTGTTACAACGTGCTGGAGGCTGCGCGGCGCAACGGCATACGGCGCGTTGTATATGCGGGCAGCGAGTCTTCCACGGGCTTCGGCATCCATGACGCCGTCTTGAAGCCCCGGTACCTGCCCATAGACGAACAGCATCCCCTGTGGCCGCATGAATCCTACAGTTTCACGAAACGTTTCGGCGAGGAGATGCTGGAAAACTATGCGCGCGTCTTCGGCATCGAGGGTATTTCATTGCGTTATTGCGGCGTGTGGACGCGCCATATTCAATCGGAACTTGTTGAGATGGTGGCGCCGTTCAAACGCGGCGAGAAAGCGGCGCAACCCTGGTTCGGTTCTTATGTGGCGGGACAGGACGTGGCGCAGGCGGTGCGTCTTGCGGCGCAATACCACTTTAACGGCGGCGAGGAAATACCGTTTGAGGCGTTCTTTATTACCGCGGCGAACACCTTTTATGCCGAGCCTACGCTTGACGTGATGAAACGCATCTATGGCGATCCACCCGAAGTGCGCGACCCTGCATACTATGCGAACAACCCCTGCGCGTCCGCCTTCGACATCCGCAAGGCGCAACGATTGCTCGGCTATGCGCCACGATATGACTGGCGCGAAATTGAAAAGTGGGAGGCGGAAACATAAGCCGCCCCCTTCGACCGGCGCCATCCTCGGCATGGTGGCGCATGGGGTTTCCAGGCGACGGGTGGGAAACCATATTGGCCTGAAGCGGCGCAACTCGGGATATTGATTCTTGGCTCCATTGCGGGGTATGCTGTTGCTCATGGCCAATCCGATTCTGCAATATCTGCGCGAATTGACCGCGCTGCACAAGGCGGGCAACGCCACCGAGCATAGCTTCCGCCCCGCCTTTCAAGCCCTTGTCGAGTCCTATGACAAGTGCGTCGCCGCCACCAACGAACCCAAGCGCATCGCCTGCGGCGCGCCGGATTTCATTGTGGCGCGCGGCGATGAGACCCTAGGCTATATCGAATGCAAAGACCTAGGCGCGTCGTTGGACGAGATCGAGAAAAGCGAACAGATGACGCGCTATCTCGACGGCATTGACAATCTGATCCTTACCAACTACCTCGAGTTCCGCTATTACCTGAACGGCGAAATGGAGATGCAGGTGTTTCTCGCGCGGCTGCCGGAGAAGGGGCGGCTGAAACCGTTGCTCGGCGCGGAAGGCCACTTGCGGCAACTCTTCGAGGTGTTTTTTGCGGCGAAGGCGGCGGGCATAGCCGACCCGATGGCGCTGGCGGCGCGGTTGGCGCGGGTGGCGCAGGTCATCCGCGACGCCATCATGGTCGCTTTTGATCAGGAAGACGCGGACGGTTCGCTCCACATCATACTTGAAGGCTTCCGGCAGACGCTGCTGCACGACATCACCCGCGAACAGTTCGCCGACATGTACGCGCAGACCGTGTGCTACGGCATGTTCAGCGCGCGCGTGAACGTGCCCAACAGCCAGGCCGACCAGTTCTCCCGGCGCAGCGCCGCCATTGACCTGCCCGCCACGAACCCGTTCCTGCGCGAAGTGTTCGAGTATATCGCGGGCACGCGCCTGAACAACAGCGTGGTGTGGGCGGTGGACCTGCTTGCGGACATCTTGCGCCGCTGCGACATGGCCGCCGTGCTGCGCGATTTCGGCAAGGCCGACCGGCGCGAAGACCCGGTGGTGCATTTCTACGAGTCGTTCCTGGCGGCTTATGATCCGGCGTTGCGCGAGTCGCGCGGCGTGTACTATACGCCCGAGCCGGTGGTCAGCTATATTGTGCGCAGCGTGGACGCCATTCTCAAGAGCGACTTCGGTTGCGCGGCGGGCCTGGCCGACAACACGACGGTCGGCGGCGCGGCGGAAACGCATCGCGTGCAGATACTCGACCCCGCCACGGGAACCGGCACGTTCCTTTATGAGACGGTGCGGCACATATACGAGACGCTCGCGCCCAATCGCGGCGCGTGGGCGGGCGAGCGCGGCTACGTCGCCACGCACCTGCTGCCGCGGTTGCACGGCTTCGAGTTGATGATGGCGCCCTACGCCGTGGCGCATCTGAAACTCGGCTGGCTGCTCAAGGACACGGGCTACACATTCCCGCACAACGAACGGCTGCGGATCTACCTGACCAACACCCTCGACGAGGCGGGGCTGGTGGAAACCGCCGCGTTCCCCTTCGCCGACCACATCGCCCGCGAAGCCAACGCCGCCAGAAACATCAAGACTGACGCGCCCATCATGGTGGTGCTCGGCAATCCGCCGTATTCCGGGCATTCGGCGAACAACAACGCATGGTCGAAGGCGTTGATAAACGATCCCCTGCCCTGGCAGGGCGGCGCGCACGGCTATTTCACCTGCGACGACAAGCCGCTGGGCGAGCGCAATCCGAAATGGCTTAACGACGACTACGTCAAGTTCATCCGTTTCGGGCAGTACCGCATCGAGCGCACCGGCTACGGCGTGCTGGCGTTCATCACCAACCACGGCTACCTCGACAACCCCACTTTTCGCGGCATGAGACAAAGCCTCATGCAGACCTTCGATGAAATCTACCTCATAGACCTGCACGGCAATGTGAAAAAACGGGAAACCGCGCCCGACGGCTCGAAAGACGAAAATGTCTTCGACATCCAGCAGGGCGTGTCCATCAGCATCTTCGTGCGCAAGGAAAACGTGAAAGCCCGCAAGACCGCCAAGGTGTTCCACACGGAAATCCACGGGCCGCGCCAAAGCAAATATGACTGGCTGAACAAATTTGATGTGCGCAACACGCCGTGGAAACACATTAAACCGCAACAACCGTTCTATCTCTTCAAACCGCTGAAATTCGAGTCTTACGCCGAGTATCAACAAGGCTGGAACATTTGCGCGGTTATGCCCGTAAACTCCGTCGGTATTGTTACCGCCAGGGACAATCTGGCCATTCAATTCACCAAAGAAGCGATGTGGGATACAGTCAGGGATTTCAGCGTTCTGCCGCCGGAAGAAGCGCGTGAAAAATATAATTTAGGCAAGGATGCTCGTGATTGGAAGGTTTCATTAGCCCAAGACAATGTGAATTCTTCCGGACCGACAAAGGATAATATATATCCAATACTTTACCGCCCGTTTGATCAACGGTTTACGTATTATACACAAC
>DSBB01000401.1 GCA_011046175.1 Candidatus Hydrogenedentota bacterium
GGGGATGGCCGACAGGGTGCCTGCGCCCGACCCGGTCAACGTGTAATTTGATGCGTTGAGCGCGCCCGCGCCCATCGCCTTGCTGAAAGTGATCAAAACAGTCCAACCCGTCTCCACAACCACATCCGCCACGTAGGGTTGCATGGTGTCCACCACGTCAACCTGCCGCGTTACCTGGACGGCCGGGTTCAGCGAGGAATCCGAAACATCGTAGGCCACATAGTACGTGCCCACGACATTCGTGTTGACCGCGCCGGCGTCTATGAAAATGGAACCCGTCAAATCGCCGTCGCACACGTCGGAGGCCGTTGCGCCAAGCTCAGCGTAGGGCTCGCCCATATTAATGGTTTGCGGATCCGCGCCGTCAAGAAGAATCACGGGGGGCGTCGTATCAACGACATTGACCACCCGAACTGCCTCGACAGCGGCGTTGGCCTCCGCGTCGGAGACGTTGTAGGTTACCGCATATGCGCCCGCAACGCCGGTATCAACGTTGCTCGATGTCGTTATCGCGGCGGTGAGGTCGCCGTCGCACAAGTCTGCCGCGGTTGCGCCCGCATCTGAATAGGCGCCGCCGCATTCCACCGTTGCCGGGTTCACGCCGGTTATTGTGATGACCGGCGCTGTGGTGTCAACAACGTCTACCGTGCGGACAACTTCTTGGTGGTTGCCTTCACTGTCGTCAACTGAATAAGTGACGAGGTACGTGCCGATGACGTCCGGGTTGACAAGCGAGTCGTCTATGGCCACTTGGGAGGTAAGCAGGCCGTCACAGGCGTCCCAGGCAAATACGCCCGGCGTACTGTAGGGCGTGCTACATTCAAGCGCCAGGGGATTGTCGCCCAGCAACGAAATAAAAGGCGCCTTGGTGTCAATGACATTCACTGTGCGCACTTTTTGCTCCGCCCCGTTTGATGCGGCGTCAGAAACGTCATAGGTGACCGTATACGTGCCGAGTGCGTCCGTATTCACATTGTTGACTGTAATAATGGCGGCTGAAATGTCGCCATCGCACGCGTCAGAGGCGCCCGCGCCTGGATCAACATAAGTGGAGCCGCATTGTATGTCCACAGACGCCGCGCCAAACATGGTTATAATCGGCGGGGTTGTGTCAGCAACGTTGACCGTGCGCGTTTCTTCCACCGCCGCGTTTGATGCGGCGTCGGAAACGTTATACCGAACAATGTACGTTCCCGGTACAGCCGTGTCAACAGGGTTGTCAACCGTTATGGCGGCGGTCAAATCGCCGTCGCAGGCGTCGCTTGCCGTCGCGCCCGCGTCAGTGTAAACAAAACCGCAGTCAACATCCGCCACGGCGCCGCCGAGTAAAGTGATTACAGGAGGCGTCGTGTCAATGACATTGACGGTACGGGTTATTTCTGCGGCGGGGTTTGACGAAGCGTCGGAAACGTTGTAGCGAACGATATATGTCCCCGCTACACCCGTATTGACCGGATTTGTAACCACGATGGCGGCGGTGATATTGCCGTCGCAGCTGTCGGACGCCGTGGCGCCGGGGTCAGCGTACACGCCGCCGCAGTTTATGGTGATCACGGCGTTTCCAACGAGCGTGATCACCGGAGGGGTTAAATCCGCAAAGTTGGCCGTAACGGTAATATTCCCGGTAACATTGGTGTCCGTGCGTGGATTATCGGTCGCGGTGTCGCTCCAGTCCACAAAAGACATGCACAGATTCGGAACGGCTTCAACCGCCGTGCCGTTATCGCCGTAGTTAACATATTGCACTGCGTCTCCGGAAATGGCCCCGCCCGGACCCGCAATATACGTCAGCGTCGCCTGTGTCCAGCCGCTCGCCATGTCGCTGTCCGCAGTTTCCACGCTTTCGCCGTTGCGCGCCCGCGCTACAAAATCGTATTGAGTGGCGCCCGTAAGACCCACAACCGGTGTGGTTCCCCATGCTGACGACGTTTGCCATGCGGCAGAGGACGCAAATGTGCCGTCCGACTGAACCCATTGCCCTGTCGTAACGCAGTATAGGGCATATTCCGTGTAGGCGGGATTGCCGTCGCCGCCGGCCACTGCAATGTCAAGGGTTGTCGGGCTTGGGTTGGACACCACAGGCGCGACCGGCACAGAAGCCATTGTCCACGCGCTGAAATTAGCCGTGGTGACGCTGTCGCCGATGGTATTGGTTCCCGCTACTTGGAAGGCGTGTTGCGTGTTCGTTCCAAGCCCTGTCTGCTCCCATTGCTCCACATCAGCGGCTGTTGTGTGCGTCACGGTTCCCGGCGCGGTGGCGCCTGGACCGGCATATACCTTGAACCCGGTTTCATTGTCCGAGTTGTCCGTCCATATCCACGTTATCCTGTCTGTTCCAATGGCGGTGGCGCCGGGATCGCTTGGCGGTACCGGCGGCCCGTCATACGTGATGAAGGCGCTCCAGCGATCCGTTGTCAGCGTCGGCGCGGTTGACGCCTGAAGCGCGGACGGGAAGCCGCTCCATTCGTAAGGGACAAAGAACCCCTCGTCCGCCTCGCCCAATGCATAACTCGGCACGGACGCCGTGCTGTAAACCTGCCACGCCAGATAGTATTGACCGGCGGTTAATGTAAGCGCGCTGGGCGAGCCGGTGTCCACGGGCGCGTCAATCCAGCCCTGAATTTCATTCGGTATGTCCGCGCTCTCCCACAGCAACGCCGGAGGCGTGCCCTTACTGTATAACCCAAGCCGCACGCTTCCATCCGGAATATGGGAATAAAAATGGACGCTTTCAAGCACGCCCGGCTCAACCATGTCAAATTCTGTGCCCTTCACAAAACCCTTGTGCAAGGTGGCAACCCGAACAACACGGCCCGGCGAGGTGTAGGCGCCGCAGTAAACATAACCGTTAAAGGCGTCCATGACACAGACGCGCGGAGTGTTTTCACCCGTGTTCAAGGATATTGCCCCGACGCGGGTCGGCGCCGCCATGCCCACGCCCAGCCGGACCTTGATCAAACGGCCCGGACTTGTATAACAGGTAAAATAGCCGTGACCGTTCGCAACGTCTATGGAAGCGCTGCGCAATAAACTTTCCCCGGCGTTGAGCGTTGCCGCCTCGACCCGGGTGGGCGCCTCTGCGGGCGCGCCCAAACGCACTTTCACCACGCGGCCAGGGGATGTATTCGTGCCGAACCACGCGTAACCGCTGTTCAAGTCAATAATGGCGCTGGTGAGATTACTCTCGCCGGCGTTCAAAGCGACCGAGCCGATGCGGATGGGCGCGAAATCACCTGTTTCAAGTGACACTTTCACCACGTAGCCCGGAGACGTGTTCGTCCCGAAATAAGCCTGCCCGCGCACGGTGTCAATCACGGCGCTGGACAATTCGTTTTCCCCGGGATCGCATGTCGCCGCGCCGATGCGGCTCGGCGCCTGACTCGGCAGATTCATCTTTACCTTGACCACGCGCCCCGCAAACCCGCTGACGTTTGTGCCGTAGTAAACATAACCGCGCGCATAGTCTATAACGGAACTGCGAAGATAACCCTCGCCGGACGGCAGCGAAAGTACGCCAACTCGGGTCGGCGCTGCCGCGCCGACGCCCAAATTAATTTTCACCACCCGACCGGGGTTCGTGTCCGTGCCAAAATACGCCTGGGCGTAGGTCGGGTCCATCGCTGCGCTGACCAGATTGTCTTCGCCCGCGCTGAGAGTAACCGACCCCACCCGCGTCGGAGGCGTGGCGCCCGTGCCAAGCGCAACCTTGACAACTCGCCCAGGGCTTGTATAGGTGCCGAACCACGCATAGCCTTGTATGTGATCCACAATGGCGCAACCTATGTTGTCTTCTCCCGAAGACAGCGCAATCCCCTCTAAACGTTGCATGCCGCCGTTCGGATAATTAACATTGCCCACAACATTATTGCCCGCTATGGGATCGCTGAAACGCAAAGAACGATCCGTATGCCTGTGGCCTGAGGCGTCTGTAATGGTAATTGCAACGCAATAGTACGCTTCTTCCAAACCCTCGGCTTGCCACGTCGTTTGCCACAAACCGACCGTGCTGGCCGCGTTAACGCCGCCCAAATGGTCCGGCGCGGGAAGCAGTGCCATTGTGGCCACAGGCGCGCTTTCCACCGCCCCCTCCTTTTCAATGGCGGCCTCAACGGCGACTACGCCGTGCAAGGATGTTACCACCGCCTGTATCGTTGCCCGTTCGCCGTTTTTAAGCGATGGCGACGACAGGGTCGGAAGCACATGAATGCGATCATCGCCGCTCCCGGGCGTTTGGTCCGGTATGCTCATGCCCGGCGTAGAAATTGCCTCTTTGATGTTGACTGCGCCCAGGGCTGGTGCCGCCGTACCTGCAATAAGACACAACCCGAGTATGGTTGCCATTAACTGCCTGCTCATTATTCATTCCTCCTGATGTTTCTTGGGGTGAACCGTACTTTCCCCTGAAAGAACTAAACAACACTACAGCCTAATTATAACAGATTTTACCGGGCTGCAACAGACTTTTTTGTTTTTTTTGAAAAAGAAGTGTAAAAAGAAAGGTATTGAGTGAATTGCGTAGTTTTAACATGGCCGAATGCGCCGATAAACTGCCTGCCCGCAAAATGATAGACGGCATAATCGTCTGCCCTGAAAATAAGGTCGGAACGCAGGGACTGACCCAAGCGGAGCGGAGACGGGTCTGCTCTGAAAATTTACGACGCGGATTCAATATCCCATACGTCCCATAAGCCCCATAAGTCCCATACCCTCCCACGATATTTTCATCGTTTACGGGGGAGGCAAAGCCTCATGAGCGGCTGCCCCTGTGTTCCGAACGGTTTTCTTTTCATTGTTTATGGGAGACCCGAAGCGTCATGGCGAATTATCTCTGGTAATCAAAAAGACGCAAAAAATATGGCGCGAGAACTGCGTCATGCCCGAGCTTCTTCATGCGGATGGGTATATAACCGAATGCCCTCTTTGTGATATTGTATTGTGGTGTGAAGTTAAGGCCATAGGTGGCGCAGCCAATATGGAAAGGTGAAAGTGGGCTCTTGCTTCTGGGTTGTCTGCGTTCAGCGCGACGTGATATGGCAAGGAAGAACCGAGCCGTTTCATTTTTGCCTGTTTGTGACATGGAAAGGAACGTATGCCTGTCGTTGATCATGCCATGTATACCCGAATGCTGGACTTCGCCCTGGCCGAAGGATTTGCGTATCCGGCGATTAACGTACTCGAGTTGACGAGTCTGAACGCCGCCATTGAGGGGTTTGAGGCGGCGCAAAGCGACGGCGTCATCCAGATTTCCGTCGCGGCGGGAATGCATTCGTCCGGCCCCGCAAAAGACCCCGTCTTGGGTGCGATTACGTTGGCCGAACACGCGCGGCGCATTGCCGAAACCGCAGGCGTCTATGTGGCAATCCACACCGACCATTGCCCGACGTCAAAGGTGGACGCCTTTCTGAAGCCGCTTATTGCCGAGACCGCCCGCAGACGCGCCGCAGGATTACCCAATCTGTTCCACAGCCACATGTATGACGGAAGCGACCTGCCCATGAAGGAAAACCTGCGCATTGCCGAAGAATTGTTGGTGTTGTGCCAGGATAACGAAATCATCCTGGAAGTGGAGGCGGGCGTGGTGGGCGGCGAAGAAGACGGAATTGCCGGCGCGCCCAACGCCAAACTCTACACCACCCCTGAAGATATGCTCATGGTTTATGAGTCACTGAGCAAAGTCAAAGACGCGCGGTTCATGCTCGCGGCCACTTTTGGAAATGTGCATGGCGTGTATAAACCGGGGCAGGTGAAAC
>DSBB01000222.1 GCA_011046175.1 Candidatus Hydrogenedentota bacterium
CCCATATAGTAAGAATACATGCAGCAAGCGGTTTATTGCAAGAATCCAAGCGTTGCCGTTGCCTTTCGATATGATGTTTTCTTATATCTGTCCGGCAGGTCTTGTTTTGACACAATACAAAACAACAAAGCATCGCCATTGCGAGATTGCGTTGTTCGCAATGACGATGCTTGCGAACTTCTTGTTCTTGATCATAAAAGACGACTGACAATGTACTAGGACGGGCTTTGCCCGCAACCCAGATTTGACTATATCTCTTTGTATGTTGTTCACGCTTCAGTGTGCGGCAGTAGTACACAAACTCTGAGTCATGCACGCGACCCCGCACGCTGAAGCGTGAACAACATACCCAACTTCTTTTTCTTGATCGCGGTTTCTGGCCGATAATGTACTAACAAACACAATTGTATGAACAACATGCGGCAAACGAACAAAAAATTGTCAGCCACCCGGTGTTAAGCACCTAAAGCAGTTCTGAGGGGTTTTCGCACAAACGCAACAGATTTTTCAGAAAGTCGGTAAGATGGGCAAAGTCCAGGGCGCGGTGGTCAAAGTAAAAGGTGAAGGGCATAATCTCGCGGACAACCACCTGCTCGACGCCGTTCTCATCTGTTCGCACCACCGGTTGCTTGCGCACGCCCGCCAAGGCTATGGCGGTGATTTCCGGCGCTATGATTTCAAGCAACGACACATGGCAACGCAGTTCCGGCATGACACTGCCCACGTTGCTGACCACCATGCTCGCGTCCAGAAGGTCTTCGGCGACAAGCCGCTCTGACGCGGGCGTCTGAAAATAACGTTTGCGCTCTTGCCGCGACGGCAGGCTGATGCGATATTTGCCCGCGAGGTTCGACCAAAACCGCCGAAGCACATACCGCAGTTCGCCCCTTCGCAACCGCTTCCACGTATCGTCAAGTCCCGCTTCGTACAGCAATAAATCTATATCCGTGTTTTCGGCGCGGTTCTTCAGCGCGGTCATGGCTTCGCAGACCCCGCGCAGGGATTTGCCGCCCACATCGCGGAGCACGGGCGTAATCATTCTGTGGTCATGCGACATCATGGGGATGGCAATATCCATACTTTCCTTGTAGTAGACAAGGCCGGTGTTGTTCTTCTTGTGATACTCGATATGCGCGTTCATATCCGGGGAATCTTTGATGCTCTCGGCGATAATCTTGAGCATTACGGAATTGAGCGTAAGATGAACATCCGCATATTCCGGCATATTGCGAAGCCTTCGTATAAATTCGTTCACCGGCGTAACATCCAGTTCGATGATGATTCCGGCGTGCGGGACGGTCTCCCACGACTCGACGGTTTTGTGCGCCACAACCCGGCGCTGAATGTCAAAAGGAACTGCTTGCATTGCTGACCTTTCAGGAGGAAGGGTGCGCCGGCAATGGTGACGCCGGCGGCAAAGAGGAGGTTTGACGGGAGGAAGAACGCTACTTCATTTCTTCTTCATAGTCTTGAAATGCGGCCGCTACGGCAGCCGCATCGGCATCGCCCCTGTGAACGTGCAGACAATAGCGCAATCGCAAAGACACGCCCGGCTGCATTGGATAAGGATGAATATGCGGCCACGACTGGCCCAAAAACCCGTAATGGCGCAATATCCAACCGGGATGAGGATAGCCCGGATTGCCGGGATGCTGGAAAATGGCGACGCCCGAAACCGTGTCGGCGCCCGCCTCTCTTGCAAACGATACGTCCACCCACGGCGACGGCAACGCCTCGTCGGTAACATCTTCGTCCGTGCTTACGCCCGCCAACGAGGCAAATGTGAAGGGTTTGCGTGTGGCGTCGGGACGCAGACAGAAGCCGCCGTACCCTTTGTTGTCGGTGCCGCTGCCGCGCAGTACGAACTCTTCATCTGCCACATTGGTGAAGGTAAGATCAAAGTCAATATTGCGCGATGTATCCGACGACGTGTGAACAACTATCTTGACCTCTTCACGGATAATCGGCGCGTCAGGCGCGTCGTCAAGCACCCAATTATTTACCGCGGCAATAACCGCCTGATTTTCGTCCGCCCTCTTCTCAATCCACCCTGCGTGAACCTGCCGCGCCCCGTCAAGCGCCCAAATGTCCACCTTTTTCTCACCCAATGTGCTGTCCGGCCATGCCCAAAACACGCCCCGGTGATGAAAATGGTCAAGGGGAAAATCCTGTGTCATGACTTCGCCGTCAAGACCGTAAAGAGGATGAACATATCCCGAGCGGCGATAGCGCTCGCCCACCCGGTCGGGCAACTCGCCCGGCTGGTATTGATATGTCAATACGGGCTTGTCATTTTCAAAAACCGTCAACCCTGCGCCGTCATCGGCAATCGTAAACACGCCCTGTACCAAGGACAAGAACATCACGCAGGCGCCACTGATATACATCATCTTAAGTCCTTTTTCATAATAGTTTCAGCGTTCGACAACACAAAACGCTCCAATTAACTCTTCAATAAACCCGCTTTGCGTTTGCGCCGGTTATCATAATAAACGAGCGCAATCAGCAAAGCGCCGACAAGTATCTGCTGCCAATGCACATTGATGTTCTGCAAGTTGCAAAAATTACGCAAAACCGTCATGATCAACGCTCCCGCAACCGTGGCGAATGCGCCGCCCTCGCCGCCCATCAGGCTTGCGCCGCCGATGACGCAAGCCGCAATGGCGTAGAGTTCATACATTTCCCCGGCTGTGGGCGACGCGATGCTTGTCCAAGACGCAAGCATCATCCCCGCAAAGCCCGCAGCGCCGCCGCTGATGGTGAACGCCGCTATGCGCACACGGTCAACGGGTATGCCGGACAACCGCGCCGCCTCGTTGTTGCCGCCCACCGCATAGAGGGAACGGCCAAAACGGGTAAAGTTCAGCGTCACCGTAAAAAATGCTGCGAAGCCGAACATCAGCCCCACCGGCAGCCACCATGCGCGCGCGCCGCCCAACCACGCAAACGCCGACGGCAACCCGAATATGGCGACGGCGCCGGAAAATATGAGCGTGCCGCCGCGGGCCACCATCATCATGCCCAACGTGACGATGAACGGTGGAATGCGTCCCTTGGCGACGAGCAGGCCATTGACCAACCCGCAGAGCAAACCCACGCCCGCGCCGATAAAGACGCCCGCCACCACCGGCGCCTCATAGTTAACCACGGCGGCAAAGGCGCGGTGGAAAACGGACGATGCCTCGTCAACGGGTACGCCGAAGTTTATCATGGCTATGCATCCCACGACACCGCTCAACGCCGCAACGCTGCCCACGGACAAATCAATGCCGCCCGTCAAAATCACAGCCAGTTGGCCGATGGCCATGACGCCGATCACCGCCGTGCGCAGCGCCACCCCCTGTAAATTGCCGGACGATCTGAACACCGGCGACGCGACCGCCAGAACGATGCACAATCCTGCAAGTATGAACAAAGGCGAATGTTTGGTAATGAAACGTCCCATGCTACATCGCTTTCCTGAAAAACAAACTCTCCGCAAACGTTATATTTCATCCACGGAAATACACATATACGCTCAAGATAATCAACAACACAATGACCGTGTGAATTATGTCCCAACGGTTCCAACTTTCCCGCACCTCCCGGCGGCCCGCCGTCGTGTTGGTGGCATAGGTCAGATTTTCAATCTGTCCGGCAGGCGGCGGCGCGGAGAAAAGGCTCACCGCCACCAGCGTGGCGCAACAGAACAGAAACAGGTACACGCAAAACAGCAAAAAGTTAATGCTGCCATAGGATACCAGAACCTGTTGCATGGCTGATAAGCCGCCTTCCGGCGCCGATCCCGCATAAATCTGACAGCCAAGTTTGGCAAGGCCAAGGAAAAAGCCCAGCAACAGTGTCGCCACCGCTCCTCTGCCGTTCATGCGTTTCCAGAACACCCCCAGGAAAAACACCGCCGTCATCGGAGGCGCGAGATAGGCCTGCACACTTTGAAGATATTCGTAAAGTTGCCCTGACACGCGCTGCATCACGGGTATCCACAACAGCCCCAACACAATGACCACGCCCGTCGCCAAACGCCCGACGGAAACGAGCTGACGTTCCGACGCCTCGGGCGCAATCTTCTTGTAAATGTCCACGGTAAAAAGACTGGAACAGGAATTGAACAGCGAAGACAAAGAACTCATCAGCGCGGCAAGCAGCCCGCCCACCACAAGGCCGCGCACGCCCACGGGAAGCATTTGGCTGACCATCGCGGGAAACGCCTGGTCGGGGTCGCCTAGGACAAGCATGTTCTTTTGCACAAGCGCATAGGCAATCATACCTGGCACAATGAACAAAAACACGGGCGTGATTTTCAGGTACGCGCCAAACAACGTGCCCCGACGCGCCATTTTGAGGTTGCGCGCGGCAAGGGTGCGCTGCACGATGTATTGATCGGTACACCAGTACCAAAGCCCCACAATCGGCGCGGCGAACAACATGCCCGGCCACGGAAACTCAGGGTCGCTCGCGGGACGCCACAGGTTGAAGCGTTCGCTCCCGCTTATTTCGCGCAACTCCGCCCAGCCGCCCAAATGATACAAACCAATGGCGGTAATACAAAGCGAACCCAAGATAAGCACCACGGTCTGGAGCGCGTCCGTATAAACCACGGCGCGCAAACCGCCGAAACAAGTGTAAATACCTGTCAACACAACCACGGTAACCGCGCCAATCCAAAAACTGTTCACTCCGGCAATCTCGAGATCGGGCAACAACACTTCAAACACTTTGCCGCCGGCGTATACCGTTACACTTACTTTGGTGAATACATAAGCGAGAAGACTCACCAATGACAAAATCCAGCGCGCCGTCGGGTTGTAGCGTCGCTCCAGAAATTCCGGCATGGTATATACGCCCGCCCGGTAATAGAACGGAACCAGCACCCAACCCAGCACCAACAGGCACCACGCATGCAATTCATAATGCGCCATCGCCACGCCGCTTTTTGCGCCGGAACCGGCAAGCCCGACAAGATGTTCGGACCCGATGTTTGACGCAAACAACGACGCGCCGATAACAAACCAGCCGATATTGCGACCGGCGAGGAAATAGTCGGCGGACGTCTCCTGCTTTCTGGAGGAACGCCACACGACAAACGCCAGCAGGGCAAAATACGCGCCTACCACAAGCCAATCAAGAGCATCTAGACCTGTCACAACCGTTACTCCCTGGGTTGCATGGAATCATCGGAGGGAATCAGCATGATGATAGTCTACCCGGACATACCGGGGGATAATCAAGAAAATACAAGTACAAAAACAACGCAGACGCTTCCCGCACCCCCTGCCTGCCTCTTCCCGCGCGCCATACAGCCCCCGGCGACAAATAGCAGAAGAAATGACGTTTTTCTTGAGCGCGCTTACGCACGGATTGCTCCGTCGGCCTTTCGGCTCCCTGGCAACGACGATAATGAAAACTTCAGAGGAGTTCCATTCTTTTCGTTCGTTCGCGGGTTGGCGTCTTCAAAAGGTTATCCGCCCACAATTCGTTTGCGGAAGGCCCTTAATTCGGGCAATCCGAAAAACATGCAAATACCGCCGTATGCGATCCCCCCGGCGATGCTTGCGCCCGCGAGTACGGTAAATTTTGCCAGAAATGTTTCCGCCCCCAGCCACGTTTCCAGCGCGCCGGCGCTGTAAGCAGCCGCCAGACCCAGCGCTGCCGCAGCGGCGCATATTACGGCAAGCGCCCGCGCAAAGGAGGCGTTCCACAACACCCCGCCCTTCTTACTCAACAACACATAG
>DSBB01000306.1 GCA_011046175.1 Candidatus Hydrogenedentota bacterium
ATCCCCGCGTTGTGCAGCAGATTAACCGCTTGGTCACGGCGATGCGGCGATGCCGAAAATTCGGATACCACCAATATGATTTTGTAGTCGAGCGAATTAAAAACCGTTTCCGCAATGGCACGGGTCTGCTCGGAGGCGACGCGGGCGAACACGGGGTTTGACTCTATTACGGAGGCGTACATGCGGTCGGCGTGCCAGGCGCGCACCTCGACAACCGCGCGTTGAACGGACTGTACGTCGCCGGGACGCAACAGACAGGCCGGTTCGCCCGGCGCGGCCTGCTTGGGCTGTTCCACAAATAGCAGGGAACCGGCGGATTCAACATCCCGCAACGCCTCTTCAAATTGCCAATGGGGCAATACATAGAAAAGATTGAGTTCAAAGAACTCGCGAACCAGTTGCATGTTCAAATCGCTCATACGTTTGCTGTTCCTTCATCACCAGACGCGGTTTTTACAAGGCGCTTGCCTGTTTCGTTATCCGGCGCAAGCGCCAGAATTTTCGCGCCCATTTCTTTTGCCGAATCGTATCGCCCCAATTTCTTTAGGCACAATCCCGCCATGCACAGCATATCCAGCACAGTAAAATGTTCGTTATAGGCGCTGTAATGAACGTCATTATCGGCTTTGGCAAGGGCTGACTGAAAATCATCCAGCGCGGCGCTGTAGTTTTCCTGATAGTAGTATGCCAATCCCCGAAGATAATAGCCGGTCGCCTGCCCTGCGTTGGCGTCAATGGTTTGATCCATGCGCTCTATCGCTTTTGAATAACCGGCCGCCGCAACTCCGGGCATATCGCATTTGTCCGCGCTCCGGGCGTTCAGAAAATAGGCGTCATAATGATCATAGCCCTGGTCAATGGCGTGTTGGGTCAGATTAACCGCCGTTCCCCACTGTTCCTTTGCCGCGGCGCAGCGCGCCAATCCAATAATGGCGCGGGGCTCTTCCGATTTAATCTGCAAGGCGTCGGAAAATTGCTGCCGCGCCTCCTCCACGCGCCCGAGCAGCAGCAGGGCGTAACCCGCGTCAACAAGCGGCTGCGGTTGTAACAGATGTTTAGCCGCTTCCCGAAAATGTTCCAACGCATCTGTGGGCTTTCCCATCCGCAGCAAACATTTTCCCAATTGGAAGCGGGCATTATGCATTTGCGCGTTCAGTTCCAACGCGCGCGTAAAACGGCTTGCGGCAAGGCCCAAATCGCCTTTCATGGCGGCTGTCAGGCCTTCCTCATAATAACTGTCGGCTGTTTCTCCGCCAAACAACATAGATGCAAATATCCTCTATAGGGGTCTCATCAAGACAACGCTTGAAAGGCTCTTCGCGCCTGCTCTTCCGTTATATCGGTGCGCTGTGTTACGACGCCAACACGTTGCGGCAGGATGAATTTTAATTTTCCAGCGCGGGCTTTTTTATCCTTTTTCATGGCCGCCAGCGCTGCTTCCACAGGCAGGTCAGCCCATGTGGTCGGCAGCTGATACGCGTCAATACAGGCCCGTTGACGCGCTGTGAAATCGGAATCCGCCAATCCGACGGCCTGGGACAATACGCCCGCGGCGTGCATGCCGAGCGCGACGGCTTCACCATGCAAAAACAGTTCATAATTACTGACCGTCTCGATGGCATGTCCAAACGTATGCCCGTAATTGAGTATGGCGCGGCGACCGTGTTCATGCTCGTCCTCAACAACAACATCGGTCTTGATCTCACAGGAACGGGCAATGGGATATTCCAGCGCGTCCAAATCGCCCGACAGAATGGCGTCCGCATGTTTTTCCATGTAAACAAACAAATCCGGATCAGCGATAACCCCGTGTTTGATAATCTCCGCGCAACCGGCGCGCAGCTCGCGAACAGGTAGCGAAAGCAGCAAATCCATGTCAATGATAACGCTTTTCGGCTGGTGAAAAGCGCCTATGGCGTTTTTGCCCAATGCATGGTCCACCGCGGTTTTGCCGCCAACACTGGAATCCACCTGCGCGACAACCGTAGTCGGCGCCTGAATATAGGGGATGCCGCGCATAAAACACGCGGCGGCGAATCCCGCGACATCGCCGACCACGCCGCCGCCAAGGGCGACTAAAGCGCTGGCGCGATCAAGCCCCCCCTCAAGCATGGCGCCGCAGATTTCTTCAATTCGTGCCAGTTGTTTGGAATTTTCGCCGGCGGGCATGGTATGAACAACACAGCGATATCCGGCTTTTTCGATTTCAATGCGCGCAGGCTCCGCGTAAAGAGGCGCCACGTTGGCGTCCGTTATCAGGCCCACTGCGCCGCGTATATCCAATTCCCGTAAACTGGCGCCGATGCGTGACAGGATTCCCCTTCCGATATGAATGTCATACCGGCGTTCTCCAAGAGGCACATGAATTGTTTGCGCCATAAAAAATGCACCTTGTCAATGTTTGATTTTGACCGTGCGCCCGGTCAAAGCCGCCTTTTCCGCAGCCAGGATTACTTCCAACGATTTCATTCCTTCATAACCCGTGCAATACGGTTTTTCCTCGCCTTTGATTGCGCGGCAGAACGCGCCGCCCGCGTCCAATCCCCAGCCGCCGGCTGCGTTGGTGGGCGGCGGCGGAAGTTCAAATACTATCTGGCAACACGGCTTAATCAGGTTCGCCACCAGCGGCCTGTCGGGAAAAAGGCAAATCTGGAGCGTTCCGTTTGCGCAATGGAGCACCGTGTAATTCGCCTCGGCGCCCTTGACGGTCCAAGACGCCGCCAATGTGCCCACTGTGCCGTCGGTGAACTTCAACGCGGAAACGAAGTTGTCCTCCACCGTTGCACGCGGTTTTTCAAGACGCTCGAAAAAGCCGTTGACTTCCGACACCTCCTTGCCCGTCAGAAAACGCAACAGATCGGCCTTATGCACGCCCAAGTCAGCCATGGCCCCAAAACGCGCCTCCTTTTTATTAAAAAACCATTTGCCCGTCGGGCTCCAATCTTCCGGGCCGGAATGACCGAACATGGCCGTAATATGCAAAACCTTTCCCATAATGCCGCTGTCCATCACTTCCTTTGCCTTGACGTGGGCGGGAAACAACCGCTGGCTTTGATTGACCATGAGCACTCTGTCCGCCTTTTTGGCGGCGTCCAGCATTTTCCTCGCTTCCGCCATGCTTGTCGCCATGGGTTTTTCAACAAGCACATGACAGCCCGCTTTCAAGGCTGTAATAGTAACCGGCGCATGCAAATAGTTGGGAAGACATACTGAAACGGCTTCCACGCCCGCCTTTTTCAACATTTCCTTGTAATCGGAAAAGATAAGCGCATCCGGCGCAAGCCGTCCAGCCAATAACTGCGCCTTTTTTTTGACAACATCACAGCAGGCCACCAGTTCCGCGTCAGGACTACAGGCGTAATCCGGTCCATGCAAATGTTGCGCTATCGCGCCGCAGCCAATAATACCAACCCGAACTTTTTTACGCATTACGCTTTTTCCTTATCCGTATCGGTTAATCGGGGAAATTAAGCGGATCACAAATGAATCAGCCGATTTCTCCCAAATGTTCCAGAAAACCATACATCAACGTCAACTGTTCGCCATTGTAGAGGGAAACCGCACAACAACGCAAACGAAACAATCTTTTCAAATACGGGTCATTCTCCCATGGCCTTGATGATTAGTCGTTTGCGACGCATGCCGTCAAACTCGGCGTAATACACCTGCTGCCATGGACCAAGATCAAGCTGGCCGTTGGTGATGGGAATAATGACCTCATGATGAACAAGGAGGTTCTTCAAATGGGCGTCGCCGTTGGTTTCCCCCGTGCGATGGTGGCGATAGTCGTCTTTGTATGGCGCAAGATGTTCAAGCCAGTCGTCAATATCCTGGATAAGCCCATTTTCCGCGTCATTGATATATACGCCCGCGGTAATGTGCATGGCGGACACAAGCGCCATCCCTTCGCGAATGCCGCTTTTCTGGACCACCGTTTCCACATCCGACGTGATGTTGATGTATTCTCTTTTTTTTTGCGTGTTAAATTCCATGTACTCTGTGGCGAATTTCATGTTTTCATCCCTTTCATAAAATTGTTCCCATTTTTATATCCCCGAGTATGCGCGTTTGCTTAACTCGAACAGGTCTTCCTTTCCAGTCGTCAACGCAGTGAGACGGAAGGCGTAGGTGAAATTTGTGCCCGTCAACCGGTATTTTTCCATGGGCAGCGCGCCCCAGCTGTCATCACCGCCCACGCCCATTTGCCGATGGTCAAAATTAACCGTAACAATGTCGCGACGCGGCAGCAGGCAGTCGTGGTCGGCGGATTCCAAGTCCTGCTGCGTATAAGGCCACGCGCCGCCGCAGAGACGGGGCATGCCGGACGCGAGTAATCCCCGCCCGTTTTCGTCCGTTAATGCCATCCATCGCATTTCCGTGCGGTTACCGTTTTCCTGCGGTCGCACGTACGCATGGACGCACAGCTCGACTGCGTTTCGATATAATCCGACCACGCCGCCGGTTTTTCGATCCCAGTATGTTTCGTGAGGGCCGCGTCCGAACCACGCCATTTGGTTGTATTTGCCGGGCAGCGCCGTTTGCATGCCGAATCGAGGCGGCTCAGGCGTGGACGCGTCCCGCTGCATGGAAAGTGCAACCGTCACATCGCCGTTGCCGTATACCGTGTAGGCGACGAGCATCACCGCGAGGTTTTCGGGCAGCGCGCTTTGCGCTTCGACGCAGGCGATGCCCGGCGCGGGCCGGGTGACCGACACTTTGTTGACGCGCCGCCGCGCCGGCGCATCGCGCCAGAATTCCAGCCGTTGCGGCATGTTGTTTCCCCGGTCGTTATCCGTGGGCGCACGCCAGAAATTGGGACGCAACGGCGACGCGAGCATCTCAGTTT
Source organism: Candidatus Hydrogenedentota bacterium (assembly GCA_011046175.1). Lineage (GTDB taxonomy): Bacteria > Hydrogenedentota > Hydrogenedentia > Hydrogenedentales > CAITNO01 > SLFT01. The sequence continues at coordinate 4,847 of DSBB01000306.1, forward strand.
TTCCGACATTCCAAGAGATGAGATCGCCGGTTGCTTTGTCCACTGCCACCGAAAAATCTTTCCCCGAGATCACAATGTCTTTTGCCGATTCATTTACGAGAAGCGGGGGAAGCGTTTCCACTTTGGTTGCAACCGCCGGGAGCGACGCCACGGGCAAAATGAATTGCTCCCATGCTGTTTCAAAGCCTGCGGGCGCCCACGCCTCTTCCTCCGCAAGTCGGGCCGACAGCTTAATGAAATACTCTGTTGCAGGATAAACAATTGGCGGCGTGAAGGGAATCGCAACCGTTTCACTTTCACCCGGCGGGATCGCCCTGACGGGCAGTACGCCTTGTTCAAGCAAATTGCCGTCGCTCATGATCTCCCAGTGCATTTCGAGGCGGCCAGCGTCCAAAAAGTAATGTTTGTTGTGGATGCGCAACTCACCCCTGCGCAAGTCCACCGGTTCAAATGTAATGTATTGATATACTTTCTTTACTTCCGCCGCCGAGGGATTGGGCGTCCTGTCAGCTTGGAACAGGCCGTCGCAGCAGAAAATATCGTCATGGCGGCGTTCCCCGTAATCGCCGCCATACGCCCAAAACCAATTTTCTTTGTAATGGGGCGCGGGTGTTTTGCGGCTGCCCCTGGGATCGTCGAAGCGCTTGCGCAGCGCTTGGTCAACAAAATCCCAGATGCAACCGCCCATGAAGACGGGATGCGATTCAAACACATCCCAGTAGTCCTGCAGATTGCCCACACTGTTGCCCATTGCATGGGCGTACTCGCAAAGCATAAAGGGCTTTTCATGTTCTGCTGCCGCGTATTCAAGCAACTGGGGGATGCGCCAGTACATCTCGCTGTGTACGTCCGCGACGTCATTATAGCGTTCGTAATGCAC
>DSBB01000161.1 GCA_011046175.1 Candidatus Hydrogenedentota bacterium
ATGTGCCGAGGCCTGCTCCGTCTTCCTGACGCCGTCAGGGCAAGGCGACGCCACAAGCCTTACGATGAAATGATAACACTACCTTGCGGGCATGGACAAATCGCGCGCAAAAACGACCGGCGTCGCGAATGCTATGGAGACAAGACGTACTGACCGCGCGCGTCTGCGCGCGCCTTCGGTCAAAGCGTCAACACCGGCACATGTCGCGCGGCGGCGGCAGCGGCGATTTCCCCCGACTCGAACACGAGCAGCACTTGGCGTCGTTGCGCGCATTCGCCGAGCGCGTCCAGCAGTTTATCCGTTGCGGCGGGCGGCGTTAATCCCTGAAGTGTGGCGTCAACAATCAACGGCGGCGGCGCGTCGCCGCTGACGAGGAGTTCCGCGGCGGCCAGGCGCAGGGCAATATACAGCATTGCGGGCGGCACGTCAGCCTCCCCGTTGTCGGTAACCGTCTCCAGCGTCGGCGCGGCGTTCGGGTCCAAACCCAAATGCATAAGCGCATTTGCGCCCAGCGCGGCGATTAGTTCGGAAGCCCTTTCCGCGACGGCCTCGCCATATTGGACGCGCCATGCCTGCAAACTTTCCTCCATGAGCGCGATGGCATGGGCGGCGGCGGTGACGTCGCGCCGCAGCGTCTCGATATGTTTTTCCTGCGCCGCCATATCCTCTTCTATTTCCTGTGGCAGGCGGTGCGGCGCCAGCAGCGCGAGTCGTTCCTGACGCAACGCGCGGTAGCGTTGTTCCGCCGCCGCCAGCCGCTGTTCCGCCGCCTCCAGCGCGCGCGCGTGGTGTTCCGAGTCCTGTTCATCGTCGCATACGGCGGCATCCCCGGCGAGTTTGCGCCACGCCTCAAGCGCGCGTCCCTGCAGCAGCGATTCGTAGCGCTGTTCCGTTTCCCGCTTCTCCTTTTCCAAATCGCCGAGGAGCATTGCGTTTTCGGCGGCGGCGCGCGCCTGTTCGGGAACCGTGAAGCCCGCCCGCGCCAGCAGCGCGGCAAGAGCGTGCTGATGTTGCTCCAGCAACGCTTCTTCCTCGGGCAGCCGGGATTCGAGCAATTGCTTTGTGCGGGTCAGGGCCGCGCGGCGGTTTGCCGCCTCTTCATTCGTGTCCAGAAAACGATAATACGCTGCCAGCGCGTTGTTCACGTCGCGATAGTCGGATTCCGCGGCAAAGCCCTGTTCGCGCATGATCGCGCGCAGTTGCCGCTCCAGTTCCGGCAGGGATTCCCGAAGGGCTGTCAATTCTTTTTCAAGAAAGCGTTTACGGCCCAGCAGCCCCTGATGCTGATTTCGCAGGTCGGCAAGCCGCCGTTTTGTCTCGCGATACACTTGATACTTGGCAATGGCGCGTCCCACCGCCGCCTCGACATCATCTTCATTCCTGGGCGGTTCATCAACCTGTTCCAGCGTGCTGCGCACCCGCTCGAACAGTTTCGGTATGCGTTCCTCGCTTTCGCGCAGGTGTTGTTCCTGCTGCGTAAACTTTCTCTCGAGCGCGTCGAGTTTGCGTCGCAGTTCGCGGTACCGGTCATAACGCGCTTCAAGTTCACGCGCCGTGGCGCATCCCGCGCGCGCCATCAGCCGGTCAATTTGGGAGACATCCCCCTTTTCATCATCGCTCATCACGTCAAGTTCCGCCTGGCCTTCCGCGATGCTGCGGGTCAGCCGCGCCACGCGCCCGCGTGTAATCACCAATTGCGCCAGAAAAAACAATGCGGAGAGCGTCACCAGGCCGCCCGGCAGAAGCAGCGGCGTTTTCTGCAGCCCCACATAAAGCCCCAACAGCAAACACAAAAACAGGCCGCATCCCAGGCTTAACAGAAATAATCCGGGCATTCTGTCCAGAAGTTCGTCGCGCAGACTGCGATCCCGGCGGATTCTGTCGGTGATTTGCACGCTCCGGGTTTCCCACTGCTTTTTTTTGTTCTGGTGCGCCGCCAACTCCTCGGCGAAATTGACGCTGTTCTCAAAAATTGAGGCGTCTCCGGCGATCTCGACGCGCAAATCGGCCAGTTCGTCGCGCATGGAATCGCGCGCCTCCTCTTCGTTGTCGCGCACGCCTATCGCCGTTTTGAACGACCGCGCCAATTGGGTAAGCCAGTCAATAGGATTTGGCGCGATGCGGCTGAAATCCGGCAGCGTCGCCAGCCGTTCCTGGGCTTCCGTAACATGCTCATCAAGGGCGGCTATCTGGTTGTTCACCTCGTCCAAACGCGCGTTAAACTCCGTGATGCGCCCCTGTCCGGTTTGCATTTCGCGCTGCAACCGCTCCAGAAGTTCGGGATCGCCGGGCGCGGCCGCGTCGGGCGATTGCGTCGCTTGCGCCTCGTCCAGGGCCGCCAAAACCTCGTGCAACTCGCCGCGCGTGCGCTCGAGTTGCAAACGCGCCGTCTCGACCAGCGTTTCGCCGCGCTGGATGGCGGCGGCCTGTTCGGAATCAACGCGGGGGCGCTCGCTTACCTCCTTTATCTGTTTTTCGAGGCGTTCCAATTGTTCCATGCATTGCCCCCCATGATACAGCACGGCGGCGCACAAGCGTTGTTCCGCCTGCGCCCGCTCAATCTTGCAGCGCGCCGTTTCGTCACGTCGCCGGCGCAACTCCTCGGCCTGAAGCGCGGCTTTCTCCATTGCGCCCATCGCGGCGGCGCGTTCGGTTCGCAACGCTTCCAGCCGCGCCCGTTCCCGCGCCAGAGGCGAGTCCGCGCCGTCGCCGCGGCCTATGCGCACGGCAAACGAATCCAACCGCGCGATGGCGCTGATGAGATCGAGGCCGGCGCCGCCCGTATCCACAATGGCCGCCATCGCGGTGGCAATGTTTTCGGGCGTGCGGTCGGCGTCAAGCGCGTCCTCGAGGGCAAGCAGGAATAAATCCGTTCCCAGCGGGTCGGTCTCGATGTCATCATCGGAAATGCTTGGAACATCGCCGGGCAGAGGCGTTTCCGCCGGCGCAAACACCGCGGACAACGCGCGCATACCGGGCATGTTTCCGGACACCGCAACAGGCGGGGCAACTCCGGCGGTCCGGAGAACGGCCAGCATCCGGCAAAGCAGACGGCTCACATTTCGGGACGTGTGGGCGTCGGCGCAATGCAGCGCGTTAAGTTTGGGCTCGAGGGCGCATGTTTGCGGCGCGCCTTCACCGGAGGGACTGTATGTAAGCGACCGTATATTCATGACAACACATCCGCCGCGGCATGGTCGGGCAGCGCGTGACCGCGAGTCGCTTTTATGGCAAGGTCGCGCGCATAGGCCTCAAACGCGGCCGTGTCTTTGTCGGGCGCGTCAGCGATGCGACCCGCCATCACCTCATGCAGTTTCGACAGGCAGGTATGCTGTCCCGAAAACTGCGCTGCGGAAGACGCCGCGTCAAGCGCGTCTTCTATCGCGACATGAAAGAAATGCTCGTTCAATGCCGTGTGAAGCGCCGCGACATACTCGTGCCGCGGCATTGCGGGCGCTCCTTCCAACCGCACCCGCAACATGCAGCGCGACGGTTCCGGAATATCTTCAAGCGCCCGCGCCGCTGTCGCTTGAACGGTATTGTCGGCGTCCACGAGGCGACTTTCAAAGATAATTTCAGCGCATGGGACGGGCGTGACGGCGACGGTCGGCGGGCCGTCGCCGTTGTGTTCAATGCAGACTTCGAGGAAATAGCGCTTGCCTTGTTCTTGATGGCTGCGCCCCTGGGGCGAGCCGGGGTAGCGCAGCACAGAGGAGAAATCGCCCTCCACATGAGCCATTTCGTGGAAATGCCCCAGCGCGAGATACGCGAGGCCGTCCTGCGCGACGGCGGCGGCGTCAAACGGCGCGAAACATTTGCCCTGCTGCGGCCGGCACGACCGCTCCGTGCCGTGCGCCAAGGCAACATGCATATTTCCATCATCAGGGGCGCGCAGCCCGTCAAACCACGCGCCGGTATCATCTTCGCCGTCGCAGCCAATGCCGTGAACCACCAGCGGCTGCGAGGGATGACGGCATGCGCGCCATGCGCCCGGGGCGAATATGGTCACGTTGTCCGGCCAGAGTTCGCGGGCATAGGGCGAATCATCGGTGTAGGGGTCACGGTTGCCCGGCGCAATGAATATCGGTATCGGGGCGAGGCGCTCGAAAGATTCCAACACAAACGCGACGGTTTCCTCATGGGCTTCCGCGCCGTCAAACAAATCCCCGGCAATCAACACCATGTCGGCGGGCCAGTCCCGCGCGCGCGCGACAATCTTCGAGAACACGCGCCGCTGCGCTTCACGCAACCGGCCGCCAACACGCGCATTAACGCCAAGCGCCGCAAAGGACGCGTCAAGATGCATGTCGGCGGTATGTAATATTCGAACTCGTTTCATATAGGGCAACGCTGATTAATGTCACGGGACGGGATATCCCTTCCCCAGGCTAAACAGAACGAACCTGCCCCTATAGTGTGGCAAATTTCGTTGCTGATTCCAAGTTTACGCATATCAGGCGTCTCGGTTCAATCTGGCGGCGCCGCATAACACGCGCGTTCATGCGCGTAAAAACGGCGCGCGGTGCGTATGAAAACAAGAACGGCGCGCCGGTTTTGCCGCAAAATCAGCCGTCCACAACCAATTCCTCCGCGCCCGCAACGGAATGATTGATCACCACCGACTCCCGCGCCGTCGCCTCGTCAAGAGGCGCGCGCAACGCCGCGCAACGGGCATACGTGTTCTGTTGCAGTGTTTGCGCCAACGCGCAACTTATGGCGGCGCTGTTCTCTTTGCGGCACAACACAAGCACTGCCCCGGCGATGCCGGCGCCCGTGAGCGACGCGCCCAACGCCCCCGCTTCAAGCGCGCTGTCCACCAGCATGTCCAAGGCGGGGCTGCTCGCGCCGTAGGCGCCCGGCTGCAACGCAACAGGCGCGTTCCGCCGCGCCAGCGCTTCCAGTTCCGCGTCCCCGACATCCACCGCGAACGCCGCGCCTTGAGGCGTCCGGACGCGGTCGCCGTTGTGTCCGATGGACATTAATTTGCCCGCGCTTTCATACTCGCCGGACTCCAGCGCACTCGGGAATAAGCGCGCCCGTTCCGACTCCGCAATGCCGAACATCAACGGGCCGCGCAGCGGAATCCTCTTGGGCTGTTCCGCTTCCGCCAGTTCTCCAAAATACCGGGCGTATTCGGCGTCCAAATCGGGCGGATTATACCGGCGGCGCAGCGCCTCGAGACTCGTCTCCGGCGGGATGCGTTTCAATATGCGGTAGACTTGCGCCGCGCCGCCCAGCGCCTCGGGCGTAATCCGCGAAAGGCGATCCATTCGGTTGGCCGCGTCCGGCGCCCATCCCGCGTCTTCCAATTCGCGCTGCAACACCGTGATCGCCATGGAATAGGCGAACCGGTTCAGGGAATAGCGCAGGCGTTGCGCGCCGCTGAGCGTCCGCCGGGTGTGCGAGTTCACCACCAGCAAATCAAGCGCGTCGGGAAAGGGGATATGCCTCGCCGCGCCCAGATCGAAATCCCCGGGAAGCATCGCCAAATGGAGCAGCGCGCCGGCGCGTCCCAGCAAAATCGCCGTCTGGTCGCTTACCCCGATGCGCGCGCCCGCATACCATTCCACATCCTGCGCCGCCCGAATCAACAGCGCTTTGTCCGGTTCAACGCCGTTGCATCCGGCATAGGCCAGCAATGCGGCAACGCTCAACGCGGAAGAGGAGCTAAGCGCTGCGCCCCGTGGGAGATTGCTGTTCACCATGACCAGCA
>DSBB01000096.1 GCA_011046175.1 Candidatus Hydrogenedentota bacterium
ATACAGTAATGTTTGATGGTCTTGTATCATTACGTGAGGTGTAACGGTGGATTCAAGCATTTCTCGAAAATTGGCGGCATAGGAGTAATACGAATGTGGTGAACTCACTCCCAGTATCGTCAGGGGCGACAGCTCGTTATAAGCCATGAAGCGCAACCGTTCATAATTCGTATGATGATAGCAACGGCCACTTGCGGACTCTTCCCAATATCCGGAAACCGCCCCATCCACAATAGATTCAATGACATGTTTGAGGGCATGAGGATGGTCAGAGGGATTGCTTGGGCGACTGGCATACCACAGCCAACCGTTTTTCCATCGCATGTCCAGGCGATCAAGTTGTTCCTCCGCACGTTTGTTGCAGCAGTAGGCATAAGAGCACTCGATACTCTCCAACGTAACAATCTGATCAAGAAGCGCAGTACGCAGGGTGTCGGCATCAATGTATCTTCCTTGGGGCACTTGAGTCGCGTGAGCCAATGCAATTGCAAGTAACATTGTGAATATCACGTTCAAAAATCTCCAACTATTCTAGCAGTGGCATTTATGCGGGTGTGCATGTTGTTGGCGGCCATTGCTGGCCTTGGTAGGAGCCGCCTTCGCATTTAAACTGAAAATCACTGGAATTTGCGCATGGATCAGGGTCAGGCACTTCGGCCGGTCGAGTCGTACATGTAGAAATACACTCCCCACAACCAGGCGCTTTTGTTCCCTCACATTTGCATTCACATGACTTATCGCCTGTATTTGGCCCGTCAACACATTTGCGAAGACGTGGATTTGAAGCAATGAATTTTACGTAATCACTTGCCGGACATTGACACTTCCAAATAGGAACTTGATTCTCATCAACACCTACTTGCCCGTATTTACATGCCACGGGACCTTCAACCAGCCCCGGACAATCCTCTTCCACACACTTGCAATCTCCATCAATTAACGCCTTATCGGCTTTTGCGGAATCATTTGTTGTAGTAACGCCCATCAAGAACAGCGCGACAATGCACATCACAGAACAAAGGTTTCGGGTCAACATCTTGAATTTCCTTTCTGTTCTCTTTCGCTTTTACACAAAGCGTTTCGATGATTCAGAAACAGCAACAACGCGGCCAAAACCGCGACTACGACACATGGTATCAAGGCGGTAAACTGCGGCAGTCGCAGTCCCAATACATAGGGAACATGGTTGCCGCGAAAAAATTGGATGACAAACCTTTGCAGGCCATGACAAAATAGAAACAGCAAAACGAGGACGCCCGGACGCGGGTTCCGCAAGGCAATGGAAAGAAGAAGCGCGTACAAGAGCAACGATATGGCGGCATTATAAAGTTGCACCGGATGAATGGGCAGCGATGTAATCGCGTCCGGTTCTATCCAGCCCTGGCGCAAATGGAAATAATATGCGTGCGATTCAAAGGGAAACGTGACGCCCGGGAACGAATTGGTCACCGTCCCAAAACAACAGCCCGCCATGAAACACCCGACATGACCAAACATCTCGTTGAGCGCGGCAAAGGGAGCAAGCGAATCAAGAAGACGCACAAAACCCGCGCCGCGAAACTGCGCATACAAGATAGTAACAAGCAAAACGGCAACGATGCCGCCTGACGCGACATAACCGACCGTAAAAAGGTTAAGCGCCTCACGCAATGGGCGCCCGTTTTGCAGCACATAGGCAATGCGCGCCCCCGCCAGCGCGGAAAGAAAAACCCATGCGCCAATGTCGGGTTGAACCCGCCAGTCGCCGTGACGGTAATGACTGAGCCATGTCGCGCCAATACCTAACGCAACAGCGCCTGCAATTTGGAACACCATCCAGAGGGAGACGGCGTATCCGACTATATGGGCCATCGAACACATTGCAGTTTATCACCCATCAGTTTCATGCGCTATTATAAAAGGCAAATATAGTCAAATTGTTTGCCTCATCCCCTCCTCCTATTATATATCATTATTCATTACAATGATTGTTGTCTGCGCTTGCTGGGGACTTGTTTGCAATATGACTTGGAAGCGAGTGCCGATGATAGGGCGGTTGCGCGGATGCTGATTGGATTTTTGGATATATCCCAAGAAATGCGTTATGATACGCATCAGGATGATTGTTGTGTTGCGGCGCAGGCATGGAGAAGCGGATGATGCAGCCGTCGGTATCTCATGACAGAGCGGAAGAAACGCCTGAAGCGAAAGCGCGCTGGTTTCAGTCGCTGTCGTATACGGAGCGTCTTGACATGCTGTGTTTTTTCACGGACTTGATTTTGAGCCAACACCCGGACATGGCGGACCGCAAGGATGCTACACCAATTCCAGGACGTGTTCAAGTCCTTAAACGCCCATGACGTAAAATATGTGGTTATCGGTGGACTCGCCGCCATTCTTTACGGTGTGCCGCGAGTTACGTTTGACTTGGACATACTCATAGAGGCGACTCCGGCCAACGCGAAACGTCTTCTTGACGCTTTCGAAGAAGCCGGATTGGGTTCGGCGTCTCTCACGACGGCGGAACAGTTACTTGCTCATGAGATCACCATTTTCCGGGACAGGGTGCGCATTGACGTGCAAACGAAAACGCCCGGATTGGCTTTCGAGACGGCGTGGCGCAATCATATTGCAGTGCCTTATCAAGGCCAGGAAATTCTGGTTGTTTCCAAGCAGGACTTAATTGCCGCCAAATGTGGCGCCGGGCGGGAGGTGGATTTAGAGGATGTCCGCCTGCTTGAGGAGCATTGAGCGGGATTCTTGCCGTACGTCTTGTCAGGGACATTAGATGGGTGGCGCGTTGCAGTTGTGGTGAAACTTTTTCCGGATAAGGCAAATGCAGCAATCAACACATAATGGCAGACTGGTAGTCGTGGCCGCGCCTTCGGGCGCGGGCAAGGGCACGCTGTTGAAACGTGTGCGCGAACAATTGCCGAACATCACGGTTACCGTGTCCGCCACCACGCGCCCGCCGCGGCCGGGCGAGACCGACGGCGTCGAGTATTTCTTCTATTCGCCCGAAGAATTTGACCGGCTCATTGCTGAGAATGCGCTGGTCGAGTGGGCGCATGTTCACGGGGAACGGTATGGCACGCTGAAATCGGAACTTGACCGGGTGTTGCGCGGCGACAACATTGTCATTTTTGAATTGGATGTGCAGGGCATGCGCCACATCAAGCGTCTTTACCCGGATGCGGTTTCGGTGTTCATCGCGCCGCCGAGCATGGAAGAACTGGAACGGCGGTTGGCGGGACGCGGCACGAACAACGCCGAGGATATGGCGTTGCGCTTGAAAAATGCACGCGGCGAGATGTCGGCTCGCCTTGAATTTGATTACGTCGTGGTAAATGACGACCTTGCGCGGGCCACGGCTGAACTGATTGCCGTTGTCCGTGGTGAAGCACGCTCCACAAAAATTCCCTGAACGGCGCCGGAATGTGTTATACTTACGCCCCCAAAGAAATGTGCGGGCGTGGCGGCGTTCCCTTTTGCCGCGCCCAACCCCGTGAAATGCGACAGGAGCTCAGCGTTATGCCGACCCCATATTGTGTGGATGATTTCAAAGACAAGTTTGACAGTTTGTACCGTCTGGTCATTGTTGCCGCGGCGCGCGCCAACCAGATTGCGAAGAATGAACCGCATAGTTTCGGCGCTTCGATGCGGGCGAACAAAAGCACCGTCAAAGCGCTGGAAGAAGTGCTGGAAGGCAAATTATCCTACACCACGACGGACGAAGACGACGAAAACTTTCTGGATTACGAAGAGTAGTCGGCCATGAGTCTGCTTTACGCGGATAAGACGATCCTGCTCGGGGTGTGCGGTTCCGTCGCCGCGTACCGCGCCTGCGATTTGGCGTCGCAATTGGCGCAACGGGGCGCGACCGTCCTGACCGCGTTGACCAAATCCGCCCGCCAGTTTATCCTGCCCGCCTCCTTCGAGGCTGTCACCGGGCAGCCCGCCATTACCGAAATGTTTTCGCCCCTGCCGGCGCCCGGCGTGGAACACATTGCCGTTGCGCAGCGGGCCGACCTGTTTTTAATCGCGCCCGCCACCGCCAACATTCTTGCCAAGGCGGCGCACGGCATAGCGGATGATTGGTTGAGCACGACGCTGCTCGCCACCCGCGCGCCCGTCCTGTTCGGGCCCGCCATGAACACCGCCATGTATGAGCACCCCGCCACGCAGGCTAATATGGCGCTGCTGAAAGAGCGTGGCGCGCTGTTTGTGGGTCCCGCCAGCGGCAATCTCGCCTGCGGAAGCGACGGCGTGGGACGCCTCGCCGACCGCGACGATATTCTGGATGCGGTTGCCGTCGCCTTGCATAAAGACAAGGATTTTGCGGGCAGGCGCGTTCTGATTACCAGCGGCCCCAACCATGAACCCATAGACCCTGTGCGTTTTATCGGCAACCGTTCTTCCGGAAAGATGGGGCGCGCCCTTGCTCTTGAAGCCTTGCGGCGCTGCGCGCAGGTATGCGTGGTTTCAGGGCCTGTTGAAGTAAAACCGCCTGCGGCCGCGGAGATTGTGCCGGCGGCCACCGCCGCACAAATGCGCGAGGCGGTCATGGCGCGTCTTGACCAGTGTGACGTGGTTATTGCAGCCGCCGCCGTGGCGGATTTTCGCGCGGAGCAAGTGTCGGAACGCAAGATTAAGCGCGACGGCAACAAGCGGACGTTGACTCTCGCGCCAAATCCCGATATCGTCGCCGAGGCCGCGGCCCGGAAACGCCCCGGCTGCAAAGTCGTCGGATTTGCCGCCGAATCCCATGATATAGCGTCCAACGCCGCCGGCAAGTTGAAGGAAAAAGGCCTCGACATGATTGTCGCCAACACCGTCGGCGGCGACGCAAACGCGATTGGCGCAGACACCAGCGCCGCATGGATGCTTATGCCCGGCAAGGAGCCGACGTCTCTGGGGTGTATTGACAAAACGTCGCTGGCCAAACGCATTTTTGATTGCATTCGCGAACTGCCCTGACGCGTTTCATCGAAAACCGGCTGCGCGGCGCGCGCCTATCCTTCCTTTTCCCCGATGTACACATGGCAGGGCGGGATGTTTTTCCAGATGGGACCGACGCGCTTCACATTGGGAAAGCGTCCGGGGAGCTTTTCCATGAAGAAACGACGGCCTGACGGGAACAGGGGGCTCATGGCGTAGACGAACGTAACAAAGCGTCCGCCGGACCCCAGCACGTTGTAAGTCGCCTCCAGTATTTCGTCCTGCAAGGCGTCGTCAAAACGCGTCCAAGGCAGCCCCGAGACAATGGCGTCGCAATGATCGAATCCGGCATCTTTCAGATGCTTCAAGGCGTTTTGCGCGCCGTCATGAACCACCGTTGCCGTGGGACACCGCTTTTTCGTCGCCTCCACCAGCGTGGCGCTCACCTCCATCGCGATGAAATACGCGTCGGGATCCATTTTCTTCAGAATCGCCTCAGTGAACACGCCTTCTCCGCTACCGTACTCCACAATTACTTTTGCCCCCTGCAAACGGGCAAGGTCGGTTACCACTTCCGCCAGTTCGCGGCTGCTCGGACCAATTGCGCCGGTGGTGCGGTTATCGCGAATCACTTCCTTCATGAATGTCAGCCAAGGCATGATGTTTTCTCCTGTGGTTGGGCTTGGGCACACGCATGATTCTGTAAGAGAATAAACCGTTTAAGTCCCAACAATCGTTATTGTCGCGCATCCGCCGGGGTTATGTCAAACCGTATCGCCCGTC
>DSBB01000159.1 GCA_011046175.1 Candidatus Hydrogenedentota bacterium
ATTGCGTATGGCGTGCCCGGCCTTGGCAGATTCCGCGTGAATATCCTGCGCCAGCGCGGCTCCGTTGGTTTGGTGATGCGCCATGTAAAAGGGGTGATCCAGGATTTTACGTCCCTTAATCTTCCTCCGGTCATGAGTAAGATTGCTGAATTTCCAAGGGGCATGGTGCTCATAACGGGAACAACCGGCAGCGGGAAATCCACAACCCTTGCTTCAATTATTGACTGGCTTAACGGACACAAGCGGGTTCACATTATTACCCTTGAAGACCCCATCGAGTTTTTGCATACCAACAAACGCAGCATCATCACGCAGCGGGAAATCAGCATAGACACCTTGGATTTCCGGGGCGCGCTGCGCGCGGCCATGCGGGAGGACCCGGACGTAATCCTGATCGGGGAAATGAGAGACAACGAGACCTTTCAGACAGCTGTTTCAGCGGCTGAAACCGGCCACCTCGTATTTTCCACCCTACACACTACCAACGTGATGTTGACCATGGACCGTATCATGGAGATGTTTCCAAGCGATCAACAACAGCAGGTGCGCGGCCAATTGGCGATGCAGCTTCGCGCCTGTGTTTCACAACGCCTGTTGCCTGCTGCGGACGGCAAGGGGCGCGTCCCCGCCATAGAAGTCATGCTGAATAATCCCGGTATTGCGCAGTTGATACGTGAAAACAATCTGCGGCAAATCCCCGGCGCCATGATAGCCGGCGCCGAGGAAGGAATGCAGACCTTCAACATGAGTCTTGCGGCGCTGGTAAAACGCGGGCTGATCAACGAGTCAGACGCCATGCTCGCGTCTGACAACCCGGACGAGCTGAAAATGAATATGCAAGGGATATTCCATAGCGGTTCACGGGGCGGCATTCTCCGGAAGTAGCCGCGCTACTATTTCGGGAGTGCACGCGTCGGGTATCGCCCACTATTTCAGCGGGATAGTCGCCTCACGGTCCTGTTGCTCGCCAACCGTGTAGTCCTTGCCGGGGATCAGTGATTTTTCCGCAAAGGAAGGATCGCTCAAGCCGTGTGTGCGCACCTCCATCCTGTCACTGTAAACACGTATCTCCCGGTATTCAACAGGATATTCAGGAAGCGCCGAGGTGGCTATCTGCACAACGCCGTTACGGCGGTTGATTGCGTTCGTATGCACATGCCCGGAAAAAATAGCCTTAACGTGCGGGTATTTTGAGAGCACACCGACCAGAAGCTCGCCGTTCTCCAGCGTGCCGGCGTCATTGTAATCAGGCCGGCGCAACCGACCGGGAACAGGCAGCGCAGGATAATGGAATGCCAGGCAGGTGGGGAATTTTGGAAAGGCGTCCAACACGCTTTCCAGCCAGACGAATTGTTCGGGCGGCAAAGCCCAACGCGTATCCCGCAGGTCAGTTTCCTGTCTTTTGGCTGCATCCGGATCGGGAAAAGGCATCAATGCCCCGTCGTTCCATACCCACCACGGGTCCAATACGCAGAAACGCATTTTTTTGTGTACAAAAGTGTATACGGTGTTCGGCGTGGGCAAATGACTTTCATACGCCTCAAGAAACCATGCCCGCGACGCCATATCATAAAAGTCATGGTTGCCCCCCATCGGATAGTATGGAATGCCCAGCGAATCCAGCATGTCCCGCGCATCAAACACTGATTTTCGCGTCCGATGACTTACGATATCCCCCGTTACCAGAATAAAATCGGGATTAAGCCGCGCCAAATCGCTGCGCAAACATTCCATGACTCCCGGCATCATGGAACACAAAAAGCGATTATTCCAGACGCCATTGCGTTTGCTGGCCAGATGCGGATCAGATATTTGTACAAATCGCCACATAACAATCCCCAGGCTGTATTAAAACACACATGACAGGATAATTTATCCTGACACGGACACATGTGTCAATGATAAGTGTCGTCTTTCTTTTTCCAACATCACAGTAATTGTACACAATAACCGACGCGCCGTCACAATATTTTTTCTATTTCGTTTGTATTCAATGAATTATTGCGTCTGTTTGGCAGATCGCACAATATGCCCCAATAACAGCGAGTGCCCGTCATTACCGCGAAAGCGGGAGTCCGGAAAGCGACTGATTCGTTGGGATGGCGGTCTGGATTGCCCGAATTACCACACCGGTTTTAAGTTTGGAGTCGCTCACGCGCCATGTGGCGAAAACAGCACAGAGAATGACGCTTATTCATACCGGAGCGCTTCGACCGGATCAACACCGCTGGCCTTAATGGCGGGATATACGCCGAAGAAAACTCCCACCGTAAGGCTGAATAAGAACGCCGTCAGCACGGACCATGTGGATATGATGACGGGCATCGTGGGGTAAAAAACGCCCAGCGCCAGCGTGGATATCCATGCGATGGTTACGCCCACCAGACCGCCGCATACGCTGAGTGTGACCGCTTCAATGAGAAATTGCGTGGCAATGTCAGAGCGTCGCGCTCCAACCGCTTTTCGAATGCCCACCTCGCGGGTGCGTTCCCGGACGGAAACCAGCATGATGTTCATGATGCCGATACCGCCGACCAACAACGAAATGGCGGCTATTCCCGCAAGCATCAGCCGCAACGCATCCAGAATTTTACCAAAGGAATCAAGAATGCCGTCCTGATCCACAATGGTAAAATCTTCGTTGTAGTCGTGCGCCGCGATGAGTATTTGTCTGATGGATTCTGTTGCCGGTTTGATGTCTTCCGGGCTTTTCGCCGCAACGGCGATTTCAAACACCGTGTCTTCGCCGCCGTAAAACATCTGCTGGCCGCTTCGCAACGGTACAATGACAATGTCGTCAAGGTTAATGCCCAGAACCTGACCGCGTTCCTCGAGAATGCCGACAATAACATGTTTGGAACGATTGATGGAAATCTTTTCATGTAGCGCGGGTTTGCTGCCGAATATATCCTTTTTCACCTGCATGCCGATGACGCAAACCTTGTTATTCTTGTCAATATCCTGTTCCTCTATGAAACGGCCCGTAAACACTTTCAATTCCCGGATTACCGCCAAGTCTTCTTGGCATCCTATAAGCAGGCAGTTTTTTTCTATATTTCTGTAGCGGATTTGCGCGGTTCCGATGACGGTGCCGGATACGGCCTTGACGCCGAAGGCTTTTCGTTTTATTTCCCTGGCATTTTGCGTGGTCAACTTGCGAAAACTGCCCGCATTAACCACAACCATGCTGTTTGTGGTCTCTTGTTTTCCCGGTGAAATAATGATTACATTGCTTCCCATGCCATTGAATTGGTTTTCGATATACGCCTGTGCGGCTTCCCCGAGGGAGACAAGCAGAATAACAGACATAACGCCAATAATAACGCCCAATGTGGTAAGAAAAGAACGCACTTTATTCTCGGACAACGAGCCGAGCGCCATTAAAATGCATTCAAGGATGTTCATAGCAATGATTCCAAGGATTCGACAATGTTAACCTTGCAGCCATCCTGCAATTCCTTGATGCCGATGGAAGTGATGAGCGTCTCCCCTTCCTTCAAACCGTCCAATACTTCACGCTCCAACCAGTTGCCTATGCCAACGGCAACCTTTCGCCGCACCGCGCGCCCGTCTTTAACGACAAATCCTTCTTCTTCGCGGATCAACGCCTCGCTGGGGACAAGAAGCACATCATCCTTTTCATCAGCGATAACAATCACGTCCGCCGACATGCCGGGCACCAATTTTTCTTTGCCTTCCTCAATGAGCACTTCCACTTCAAACGTGCGGCTTAAATCCATATTACGGGCGACAGTGGGCGCAATGAAAGACACCCGCCCGGGAAATTCTACATCCCGATATGCGTCAACGGTAACGCGCACCTTTTCACCGACTTTGATACGGCCAAAAACCGCTTCGTCAAAAGGCGCCTTAACGTATAGGTCTGAATCGTCAATAATATGAGCCACCGCCATGGGAGAGGAGACCGGCATCGCCCCAATGCCGGAAGCGCCGCCCGTTAACGCGCCCGCTCCCGGAATGCCGCCGCCCATGCTCATCGCTGAACCGGTTGACAGGTCGCCGCCAAATCCGGCGCCAACGCTTTCGCCCACTTCCAGATATATTTTGGCCACAATACCGTCAAAAGGCGCCCGCACTTTTGTCCAATTCAGAGTGACCGCCGCCTGTTTTCGCATGATCTCGATGGCCTTCAGCCCCGTTTCCGCTTCTTCGATGCGAAGCGGATACAGGTTGAGCAAGTTGTTTAAGTTCTTATAGGTATCGTCAACCTGATGAAAATTTATTTCAGAAAGATTCACCATGCTCTGAGAGCCGATATCCTCCTGCTCATAGAGCGATTTATCGCGGTCAAATTCGCGCGCGGCAATGTCACGTGTCCGCTTGAGCGTGGAAATGCGCGAAATGTCGTTTTGATATTGTTGCTTCAATAGTTTTAATGCGGTTTCCGTTTGCGCCAGACGGATTTCCGCCTGTTCAACCTGATACGCCTGCTGAGTGCAATCCAGTTCCACAAGAACATCGCCCGCTTTTACCCGCGCTCCTTCCGTCACGGGAATCGCAACCACCTTTCCGATTGTCTCGGCGGCGACCATGGAAGACTTCTCGGGTTCCACTGTTCCTGCGGAAAAGGAGGCGATTGTTTCTTCGATATGACCGCGTCGCAGCGTTATCGCCGTCACATTTATGACCGGTTCCTGCATGTAAAAATATGCAGCCGGAACGCTTAGAACCGTAATGAAAATCAGCCAGCCAAGCAGTTTTCTGATTGTTGCCATTGATTTTGTTTTAGCCATTCGTCATTCACCAGTCTGCCGTCGCGAAAACTCATGATGCGTTCAGCGTATTCAGCAATATCACGCTCGTGAGTTACCATGACAATTGTATGTCCTTTTTTATGCAATTCAAGAAAGAGAGCCATAATGCTCTCTCCGCTTGCAGTGTCCAAATTGCCCGTGGGTTCATCCGCAAACAGGATGGATGGAGAGTTGATAAGCGCCCGCGCTATTGCAACGCGCTGTCGTTGTCCGCCGGATAATTCATTTGGGCAGTGCCCCATTCTGTCCTCCAAACCGACTGCCGTAAGCGCCGCCTTGGCGCGTCGTATCCGCTCGCGGCGGCCAACCCCATCATAAAACAACGGCAACGCGACATTGGTCAGCGCTGTTGTACGACCCAGAAGATTGAAATTCTGAAACACAAACCCTATTTCATGATTCCGAACTCTGGCCAACTGGCCATCTGACATTTTGCTTACCAGCGATCCAGCGAGCCAATAAGAACCGCTGGTGGGCCGTGAAAGACAGCCGAGAATATCAAGCAATGTGGTTTTCCCGGAACCCGACGGGCCCATGACTGCCACAAAACTGCCTTGCTGAATTTCAAAAGAAACGCCGGCCAGCGCATGCACAACGGTCTCTCCCATTTCAAACCGTTTTGCAACATCGAGAAGACGAATAACAGGTTGGCTTGCGGTGTTATTGGTGGTGTCTTCTTCCATGCGTTTTATATCCGGAACAGCAAGAGCGTTCATCCAACGCGGGTTTTACCCGTAACTCAGGCAATACGCACTAATCAAACGCATTCGGTTATTTCCGAATTCACGGGGATACCGTTAGTTAAGGCATTTGTGACGGTTGAACTTCTTTCTTGATCGCAGTTTCTATTCGACGAGTTGTTAAAAGCCTGTCGCACACAGAGGAACATCAGAAATGTCAATACC
>DSBB01000519.1 GCA_011046175.1 Candidatus Hydrogenedentota bacterium
CAACAGGACGCCCTCAAGATTGCGCAGCAACAATCCAAACGACAGACGCAACAGGACGCCCTCAAGATTGCGCAACAGCAATCGCAGCGACAAACCCCGCAACAGGCCGCGCAACTGGCGCAGGAACAGTTGAAAAAGAAGATGCAGCAACAGGCGGCGCAGGCGACGCAAAAACAGCAACAAAAGGCGCAACCCATCAAGTTGATGCCTGCTGAACCGGCGCAACCGCCCCAACCGCAACAGCCGGTCGAACCGGCGCAACCGCCCCAACCGCAACAGCCGGTCGAGGACACCGTGGCCGACGTATTGCAGGGCGATCCGTTCGAGAATATGCTCGAGGAAGCGCAGCCGGTTGAAGCGCTGCCGCCGCTTGATGAGCCATTGACCGGGGAACCGTCCTCCGCCGAACCTTTCCCAGAGCCGCCTCCCGCCGAAGAAGATCTGCCTGCGGCGGAAGAAGAGGCGCCCGCGCCCAAAGCGGCTGTGCTGACCCCCTATGAAGCCGACGAGGAGGGAACGGAAGTTGAGGAGTCCTATCCAAAGCCTCGCGATGTCGCCTTTGTATTTCCGGACCAATCCGTGTCCATTGCGGTGCCGCATGCCCGCAGCAGCGCGCGGGTGATCGTAGCGGCAGGGTTCCTGTTCCTGGTTGCCATCGTGGGCATGGTGGCGTTTTTCATGCAGCGCGGTCCGTCATCAACCTCGGAGGAGGGCGAGCAGCCGCCTGTCGAGCCCTCTGCCGCCAAACCTCAGGCGCCTCCCGAAGAAAAAATGCTTTACCTTGAATTCCCCAAGGACCGTTCCTTTGGCACGCTTTATGATCCCGAAATGCAGACGCTGTCCGGCGAATGGCCGCCTTTCGCGGAGGCGCAGGGGGTCGTCGAATATCCCGAGGGCACCCAATTCCACCTTGTGGTGCGCCCGGAACACGCCGACGACCTGTCGCCGTTAGGCAACCTTCCGGCGCGGTCCGTTTCTTCGCTGCGGTTGCCTGAATTTGAACTGACCGAAGAGAATCTGAAGTATTTGTGGTCGCTCCAAGGCGTTAATCTTGTTTTCATTGACATGGTGGTTTCCGATGAGGACAAAGCGAAAATTACGAACGGCTTTACTTCGTCGGTTCTTGTAAATACGCGCGATCCGCGCGTTGTTATCCGCGATATGACGTCGCCAGGGGAACGGATACTGACATTTCCTGAAGAGGCTTCTGTAGGCCGGGTCGCCATTCGGCGTTGGAATGAGCCGTCGCTTCCCTGGCAATATCTGGAGGCCGCCAAGGGGAAGGTCACCATCCCCGCGAATATGGAGGTGCAGCTGGAAATCGGCAAGAATATCACCGATTTGAGTTTCCTGGCGGCCATGCAAAACGAGCGCAACGAAACGATGTTGCATTCGCTCGTCCTTACAGGGCCGGAAATTACCGATGAAAGCATGGACGGCGTGTCAAAGCTGACGACCTTGTATGCGTTGGAGATGAATCAGACAAACGTAACCGCCGCCGGTATGAACAAACTGCTTACGGTACGCGGTTTGGAACAGCTGAAGATTACTGGAACACGCATGCCGAATGACGGGCTTGAAGTGCTGAAAGAGCTCATCAATCTGCAGCGCGTCGAGATTTATGACGCGCCCAACATAACTGCGGGCGTTGTTTCCGTATTCAAACAGCTCCGACTGCTGCAAAGGCTGCATCTGGAGCGCACCGGCATAACTCCTGAACAGTTGCGCCAGATTGATCGCGAGTTGCCCAGCTGCGCCGTCACGCCCATATAAGGGTGCGTCGTTGCGAACGACGACAGCGTCATCTGTTTTGGATATGTTTGACGGCCTTTTGCTAGACTTGTGCGACACGCGAGAAGTTCCGATGCTCTGCGACGTCGCTCAACACACTGTAACGCCGGCTCGGGAGTCGCCGCGTCCGCCAACTGCGCGCGAAACTGATGAAATGTATAAACAGACGCCCGTTGCGCCTGTTCAACCGGAGAAAACGATAATGATCAAACGGGACAGCAAGACTGACTTTTTTGTTACGCTCGGTTTTGTGATATGCCTCATACTGTTGTTGAGCAACGGCTTTGTCGCGCGTCTGGCCGCGCTTGAAAACGACGTGGACGTCTATCGCGAGCTCGAGCCCATAGGCACGGTTCTCGATATTGTGCTGCGCGAGTATGTGACCCCTGTCGAGCTGAATACGGTGGTGGAAGGCGCGCTGGTGGGCATTATGGGCTCGCTGGATCGAAACAGCGCATTTGTCACGGCGGCCGAATTTGAGGCGCTGCGCGAAGAAACCAAGGGGGAGTTTGACGGCATCGGGGTTTCCATAAAGCAAGATGACGAAGGCAAGATTATCGTCTTCATGCCCCTCATGAGTTCACCCGCGTCGGAAGCGGGCATCAGGCCCAACGACATTATTGCCGCCATTGACGGCACGTCCACCGAGGGCATGGACACCACCGAGGCGGCCCAGATGATTCGGGGCAGGCGCGGCACGTTTGTGACCCTCACCATCATTCGCAATTCCGATGAGGATGCGCCGGAAGACGCGCAGCCGGAAACGTTTGACGTGCAGGTGAAACGCGCCCGCATCCCGTTGGAAAGCGTCAAAGAATCGCAAATGCTGGGCAACAACGTCGGTTATGTGCGTATCAGCTCGTTCAGCGACACCACGGCGCGCGACATGGAAGAGTCAATACGCGGGTTGCTCAACCAAGGGATGGAAGCGTTTGTGCTGGATTTGCGCTGGAATTCCGGCGGCCTGCTGTCCGCGTCCAAAGAAGTGTGCGAACTCTTCCTGCCGCAGGGCGCGCTGGTTACCTACACCAAGGGACGGGGCAGTGAAGACGACGCGCCCGGCAAGGACGACATGCGTTTGGTCACAAACAAAAAACCAACGCTGCCCGAAAACATCCCCATGGCCATTTTGGCAAATTCGGAAACCGCCAGCTCCGCCGAGATTGTCACCGGGGCGCTCCAGTTTCATCAACGCGCCATCATCATCGGGGAAAAGACCTTTGGCAAGGGAAGCGTGCAAACCGTGATACCCTTGAGCCAGCCGCCCAATACGGCGCTGCGATTAACCACGGCGTTGTATTATACGCCCGCGGACGTCACCATTGACCATCAGGGCATTTTGCCTGACGTGGCCATACCCATGACGCGCGAGCAGGAGATTGCGCTGGCGAGACAAATGTACCTGTCCTTCGAGAGCAATCCCGACAACCAATATCGTCAGAATCATGGAAGCATGACTCCCGGCTATGAGGTTACCGAGGAAACGGTGGAGGATTTGCCTCTGGCGCGTGCCATTGAGATATTCTCCGAAACAGGCGACTGGCGGGAAATCCTTCGGAAATATCACCGGGACGTGCGGGAAACGCAGGTGGCGGCGGAAACCAATACGATACGGGATGCGCATCACGCGCCCCTTGCCCATGACGCGGGCGGCGACGGGTCCTTGGACGCCATCTTGCCGGAATGATTAGAATCAACAGGTTTTGTTTATGATCAAGCGATATGACAAACGCGCCGCAGACGCCCTGCGCCCCGTCAGCATCAAACGCCGGTTCACCCAATACGCGCCCGGGTCGGTGCTTGTGTGTTTTGGGGACACCAAAGTGTTATGCACCGCCTGTTTCGAGGAAAAACCGCCGCAATGGCTGCGCGGACGCGGAAAAGGCTGGGTTACCGCAGAATATGCCATGTTGCCAAGCGCCACGCAAACCCGCGCATCGCGGGACAACGCGCAACGGGGCCGCGCCCAGGAAATCAGCCGCCTCATTGGCCGTTCGTTGCGCGCCGTGACCAATCTCGACGCCATGGGCGAATGCATGGTGGTGATAGATTGTGATGTTATTCAAGCTGACGGCGGCACCCGAAGCGCCGCAATTACCGGCGGCTGGGTTGCATTGCGCGACGCGTTTCAATTGAGTGTGCAGTCCGGTTATCTCGAACAATCGCCGTTGATCGGCGCCTGCGCCGCCGTCAGCGTCGGCATCGTCAAGGGATCGCCTGTTCTTGATTTGAATTACGCCGAAGACGCCGAGGCGGAAGTGGACATGAACATTGTTATGGACGGTGAAGGCCGTATTATCGAGTTGCAGGGCGCTGCGGAAGGAAGCCCTTTCGCGCGCGAGACGCTCGATCAGATGCTTTCACTGGGCGAAAAAGGCATTCGTGAATTGCTTGCCGCACAAAAGCAGGCGCTGGATTATGAGTAGTACACTGCTGATAGGTTCCGCCAATGCCGACAAGGCGCGCGAACTCGCCGCCATTCTGGAGGGGCTTCCCTGGGAAATAAAATCGTTGCGCGACTTTCCCGAAACGGCGGCTCCTGAAGAAACAGGGGCGACGTTTGCCGAAAATGCGCTGTTAAAGGCGCGTTATTATGGCGACGCGCTTCAAATTGCCTGCATTGCCGACGACTCAGGGCTGATGGTGGATGCCCTTGACGGCGCGCCGGGCGTGTTCTCGGCGCGATACGCGGGCGCAGACGGCAACGACAGGGCGAACAACGAAAAATTACTGGAAGCGCTTCAGGAAACGCCTTGGCATGAGCGTACCGCCCGATTTGTGTGCGCCGCCGCGTTTTATCAACCCGGCGGCAAAACTCATATCGAGACGGGTGACACGTTGGGCCATATTGCCATATCCCCTTTTGGCGACAACGGATTCGGCTATGACCCGCTTTTTGTGCCCGACGGATTTGAAAAGACTTTTGCGGAAATGGAAGCGTCGGAGAAGCACGCCATAAGCCACCGGGGCCGCGCTTTTGCAAAAATGCGCGCATGGCTGGAATCCCAAGCATGAATTTTGTGGCCCCGGATACGGCGGGATACGAGGCGGCGGCGGTCGCGCTCCGGAACAACGATGTAATCGCGTACCCAACTGAGACGGTTTATGGTCTGGGGGTCAACCCGTTTTCGGAAGAGGCGCTGGACGCCTTGTTCGCAGTGAAAGCGCGGGACCCGGAAAGGCCGGCGCTGCTGATCGTGGCGACGTTTTCGCAAATTGAAGATAAAGTGCGATGCGTGAGCGATGCGGCGCGCCGGTGCATGGACCAGTTCTGGCCCGGGCCGCTTTCGCTGTTGCTGCCCGCGGTCTCCGGATTGCCCGGCCGAATGCTGGATGACAGAGGGCGCTTGTGCGTGCGGTGTCCCGCTCATCCGGTGGCGCGGGGAATCTGCCGCGCATGGGGCGGCCCCATTACATCAACCTCGGCGAATCTGTCGGGCGCGCCGCCCGCGCAAACAGCCGCAGCGGCCGGGCTGCCCGGCGTGGCGCTGGTGATGGACGGCGGCGTATTGAACCGGCAGCCGCCGTCCACCGTTTATGATCCGGAAACCGGACGCGTGTTGCGGCAGGGAGCCATTACGGCGGCAATGTTGTCGGAAGTGGTCGGTCCGCCGGGACGATAGAGGAGAGAACGAATATGATTATTGCCATAGGTTCGGACCATGCGGGTTATGAGGGCGACACACCCTATAAACCCGAATTGCAACGCTATGTGGCGTCTCTCGGCTACGAAATCGTTGATTGCGGCGCCAACGGCGAAGCGTCGGTGGACTACCCCGACTTTGCCGACGCCGTTTGCAAGACGATGCTGGACGGCCGCGCGCAACGCGGTGTTTTGTTGTGCGGAACAGGCATTGGCATGAGC
>DSBB01000269.1 GCA_011046175.1 Candidatus Hydrogenedentota bacterium
CATTTCTGGGAACGCTTCGCCCTGATGAAAGTGCGCGCCGTCGCCGGCGACCCTGCTTTCCGCGAGCGGGTTGAGACCGAAGCGCGCAATATCGCCTTTGCGGTTGTTCCCGACGCCGCAGCCCTCGATGAACTTGAATCACTGCGCAAAAAACTGGCCGCCGCCGCGACGGCCCAAGACCTGAAGCGGCGTGAAGGCGGCATCGCCGAGATAGAGTTTGCCACGCGTCTGCTTCAGTTGAAGCATGTCAGGGGATGTCCCGACCTTAAGCGGGGCGGCGTTTTTGCCGCGCTTGAAATACTTAATCGTCAGGGTTTCATCGCAGAACATGATTATGCGGTTTTGCGCGACGGCTACGATTTTTTCCGGCGTGTGCTCAACCGCGCGCGCATGATGCGCGGCAGTTCCTCGTCGAAACTGCCCGAAGCCCCAGAGGCGCAACGCAGGCTCGCTGCGTGCCTTAATATGGATGAGGACATCCTGGAAGCGGTTGAAAGTCGCGCGCGGCGGGTGCATGAGGCGTATCGCCGCATCCACGAGCAAGTGCGGACATGACACGGGCGGCATGGACGGGAAAATCGTCAACGCGCCATTCCGCCGCCGCCGCTTCGTCCGGAACCCGAAGTTTTACAATATTCCAATCTCGCGCATACCCGCCGCAAGCGCGCGCTTTTCCGCGGCGGTCAGATTGCGTTGGGGCGGACGCACATAACCGGCGTCAAATCCGCGCAGACGCAGCCCTTCCTTGAAAGCGGCGATGTTTTGCCCGTATTTGAATATGCGCGCGGCTTTTTCAAGACGCACCTGTTCCCGCCACGCCTTGTTGAGATTGCCTTTGCGCACATTATTGTAAACAGCGGCATAAATTTCGCACACAACATTGGATAAGCCGGACACCACAGCCGGGCAACCCGCCAGCAACGCCTGAAATCCATAGTCATCCGTGCCGCATATAACATGGAAGCCTTTTGGCGCATTGCCCAACAGCCGGGTCAGTCCGGTCATCACGCCCGCGCTGTCTTTGATGCCCACAACATTCTCTTCCGATTCGGCTATGCGGAGCACCAGTTCAGGATGCAGCACATTGCGGGCGCACTGGGGAATGTTGTACATCATAATGGGGAACCCGTCCACGGCGCGGGCAACCATTTTGTAATATTGAAACAGCGCGTCGTCGTCATAGCCGTAAAAGAAGGGCGCCACGATTGCGGCGGCGGTGGCGCCGATGTCGCGGGCGTGCCGGGTCAGCTCGATGGTGGTGGCCGTGTCAAAGCCGCCGGTATGGGGAATAACCGCCGTATTCCGGGGCACGCTGCGCATGACCTCTTTCGCCACGTCGCGGCGTTCATCAGGGTTCATGAGCATGCCCTCGCTGGTGGTGCCGCAGGGGAACAGGCCGTGCGCGCCTTGTTGCAGCAATCGGTTCGCCAAAGGTGCGATCTTGTCATAGTCCACATATTCGCCGTTTTTCGTAAAGGGCGTCACCATCGCCGCCAGAATGCCTTGAATCTTAATCTTCTGTGTCATGGAACAAACTCCTTTAAGGTGATATGCGCCCTGCTTTATGCGCCGGCGGCGACAACCCTACCAGCGGTAACGCTCCGGTCCCCAGGGCTTGACGACATGCTCTTGCTTCGCAAGCACAAGCTTGCCGTCGGGAACATCATTATACAGGATCACGCCGGGGCCGATACAGCTGTGTCCGCCGATGCGCACGCCGGGGTTGATGACAACGTTCACGCCCGTGCGCATCCGGTCTCCCATAAAGGCCATGCCGCCCCGTCCCATACCTGCGGCGAGCACAATTGCCGTATGCATAGCGAGCCTTTCCTGAGAAGAGATGAAATCCAATCCGCCCCTTGTTTGCGGCGGCCCGTTTGCCGTTAAAAATCTTCCTCGAAATGGACGGGCGGCTCGACTTCAACCGCGCCCGCTTCGACGCGCCCCTTCACGTCTTCCGCGAGAGGCCGCACAACCGCGGTGTACGTAAGCCATATCAGGAGAATCACGGCGCAGACGGCGCCCCACACGATGAGGTTGTTGACCCACACCGGATAAGGCCGCGCCATTTCTCCGTTGTCGTCATGCTCGCGCCGTTTCATAAAATTGAAGGGGCCGCTTGGTTTTTCGGGTCGTGTGCAAACAAGATATTGGTCAACAAAAGGCTCCGGCTCCAAATCCAGAAAACGACAGTAGGTGCGCAAAAAACCAACCGCATAGGCCTGTTCCGGCATTCGGGTGAAAACACCGGATTCAAAAGCGCGCAAACATTCAGGCGGCACATGGGTGCGCGCCCGCGCGCCCTCGATGGAAAACCCCATCGCTTCCCGACGCTCCCGCAGAACAACTCCCGGAAAATCTTTTTCCTTCATGACAGATCATCCTTTGCCGCAGTGGCCACGAGTATTTCCCTTGCCTTGCTACCCGTGTGGGGGCCCACAATGCCTTTCATCTCCATCATGTCAATCAACCGCGCCGCCCTAGTATACCCTACACGCAACCTTCTTTGCACCATTGATATCGAAGCCTGTCCGGTATCGAGCACCACCCGCACAGCGTCTTCAAAAAGCGGGTCGTCTTCCTGATCCAATTCGCCCACGGCGTCTTTGTTCTTGCCGAAGTTTGCTATCTCATCCCGATATTGGGGCGGCGCCTGTCGCTTGAGATAGGCAATAAGCCCAAGCATCTCGGAATCGCTCACAAAGGCGCCCTGAATGCGGGATGGTTTGGACTGTCCCGCAGGCAGATAAAGCATATCCCCCATGCCGATGAGCCGCTCCGCGCCGATTTCATCGAGTATGCAGCGCGAATCAACGCGGGACGACACCTGAAACGAGATGCGCGCCGGAAAGTTCGCCTTGATGACGCCCGTGAGCACATCCACCGAAGGACGTTGCGTGGCGATAATTAAATGGATGCCCACCGCCCGCGCCAGTTGGGCGAGCCGCGCAATGGCGTCTTCCACTTCAGCGCGGGCAAGCATCATAAGGTCGGCCAATTCGTCAATGATGCAGACAATGTAGGGAAGCTTGCGCACCACGCTCATGGTTTTGGCCTTGTGACCGCCTTCCATTTCGATCTCGCCGTTTTCAACGCTTTCATTGTACACTTCAATGTTGCGAACGCGCAGGTCGGCGAAAAGACGATACCGCTCCTCCATTTCGTTGATGAGCCAGCTCAACGCCGCCGCCGCCTTTTTGGGGTCGGTCACCACCGGCGTGATCAAGTGGGGAATGTCGTTAAAGATGGACAGCTCCACCATCTTCGGGTCAATCAGCATCAGCTGCAGTTGATCGGGCGTATGTTGGAAAAGCAGGCTCGCAAGCAGCGCTTTGATGCAGACGGTTTTGCCCGCGCCTGTCGCGCCGGCCACAAGCAGATGGGGCATGCGCATGAGATTTGCGATGCAGACCTGTCCTTCAATGTCCTTGCCCAGCGCCAGATCAAGCGTTGTTTTTGACTGGGTGAAACGCGTGTGCTCCAGCAGCTCGCGGATCACAACCGGATCGCGCTCCTCGTTCGAGATCTCAATGCCCACGCGGCCTTTGCCCGGAATGGGCGCTTCCACGCGAACGCCTTTGGCTTTCAGCGCCAACGCAATGTCATCCGTCAGCGACAGGAACCGGCTCACTTTCATGCCCGGCGCGGGCTCCAGCTCAAAGCGGGTGATTGTCGGGCCGCGGGTCACATCCGTAACGCGCGCTTCAATACTGAAGGTGCGAAGCATTTCCTCGAGGCGCGTCGCCGTATGACCAAGCTTCTCGCGCAAGTTCGGAATAATTTTGCGTTCCGCGGGCGCAAAGAGACTCAAGGATGGGCGCGTGTACACATCGGGATATTCGTAATCGTCAGGCACCGAATCGTCATCGTTCACTTTCCTGCGGCGCAAACGCGGCCCCGACGGTTCTTTTTTCGATGCGCGGCCAAGTACATCTTCAACCTTGAGCGACGCATCTGCCGCTTCATTCTCGCCGGCGCCGGGACTGTCCCACGTATCGGCCTCTTCGGATAGGCCAAACAAATCGTTCTCGGGCGCGCGCTGCGCGGCAACCAGTTCATCCACGGCGCGTTCACCTTCATCCGGTTCGGGAACGTCGCCAAAGGGATCAGCCATGTCCCGGTCGCGGCCTGAAGGCCTTTTGGCGTCGCGAACCGCCTCATGATCCAATGACCCCCTGTCCGGAAAAACATCGCCCGCCACGAAAATATTCGGCGCGGCAGACGCCGTTCGCCCGTCCGGAAACTCGGTGTCCTGATCCCCGTGATGCTTGATGGTCGGCTTCAACATGGAAACAAGCCGCGCCGCCCAGCCGATGCGTGGTTCGGCGGTCGGCTCTTCTGCCCGGGATTCGGGCATGGGCGTTGCGATGGCAAAGTCAGATTCCTCCGCCGCGGCAACCGGCGACGCCGCAGATTCGCCGGGCGTCTCCGCGCTCATAAGCCAGCCCATTATCCGCCATAATCCCCGCAAAACGTACCATAAACCGCGCAACAGCCACACAACGCTGCGTTCCAAATAAATCAAAAGCTGAATGAAAAAGAAATCCGTGGCCAGCAGCATGCCTATCAACGCCGCGGTAATGGCGATGACGCCGGAGCCAATGACGCCAAAATTGCCGACCAGAAATCGTTCCGCCACAAATGCGCCGAATGCGCCGCCCGGCTGGGTGTTGCTAAAGCCCTGGCTCATGGTGATTTGCAGCGCCCCCGCCAGCGACCCGGTAAGCAACAAAAGCCCGACAATGCGCGTTGCGGGACGCCCCACCGGGCGATGCACCAGAAGCTTAATCGCCCAAAGCCCGGTAAGGGCGTACAATACATGCGAAGCGTCCCCGATCAACACGGCAAGAACGCCCGCAGCGAACGCCCCCGGAGCGCCCAGCAGATTGGGAACGCTCAGCATGCCGTCTATGGGACGTCGTGTCTCCGTGCCCGCTTCAAAACCGTCCGTCGCCAGGGACAACAACAGAAACAGTGTAAGCGCGGCCATAATCAAGCCGTATATTTCGCTTTTCCGTTCTGTACTGATTAACCCGTCATTATCCAAGGCGCACATTCTCCCACAGCGGTACACACTTTTATCCTATGGCAGTATCCTAACACAAAATTAGCAAGATTGCAACAAAATATTGTGGTTGACGTTTCCGCGCATCACTACATATAGACATTTCGCGAAAAAGAAAAAAGACAAGCAGTCTTTGCACAGGATGACTTCCCAACGAAAAATACATGCCGCCGCAATGCCGAACACGTCTTCAAACAGCAGCGCCGCCGCCCGCGCCTGATTTTTCCTTCACAAAGAAGTTGTCTTGGGCAAACAATAGGGGCTGGGCAGTCATTGCCGTTGCAGCAGCGGCTCGATCCGGCCCGGATCAGGATGTGTGCATTCGTCAAAGGCGCGCCCGAGGGTATAGTCGGAAATGTCAACAAAAACAGCGCCCTTTTCCGCAGACTCATAACCTGCCATCAACACGGCAAGCGTGTCCCATGCCAGCATCAGGCCGGACTGGGGGTGTCGGTCGCTTTCCAGTACGCAGTTTACCGCATCATCCATTTCGTTGACGTAGCCGTGGGCATGGAACTGCCGCGGACAGGGAAACGCCGTTCCCTGCGCCGTGGGCAGCTTCTCGCGCAACAGCAC
>DSBB01000302.1 GCA_011046175.1 Candidatus Hydrogenedentota bacterium
ATACTTCTATATTATGGTTGGGGAAAACTGTTGCCGTGTATGCCGGGTGTATGCGACAAACATTGTTTTCCGCGTTTGTTTGTATAAGTTACTTGAACACAATGCGCTTCGATGATTATCGGAGCCAGGGAGAGAGACTATGACAAGGGCATTGTTGCTGCTGCTGCTGTTATCTGTTTTAACGGTCTGGGTGGGCGCGGCTGCCGCGCAAACGGACGCGCCCGACACGGCGGCGGCGCTTTTCCCCGCAATACCACAAACCACTGACAGCATAACCTTGATGACAATGATAGAACAGGGCGGCGTTATTTTGTGGGTAATCATGGGGCTTGGCTTCATTGCCGCTTCATTGGCGCTGTATTTGTTGATTACTGTGTCGCCCCGAAGGGAAGCGCCGCCAAAACTCGCCAAACGCGCTCATGCGCAGGCGCTTGCGGGAGAAATTGAGGGGGCACGCCAGATGTGTTTGGAAGGGGATGAATTGCTTGCCCGTGTATTGGCGGCGGGCTTAAAAATGGCGGGACATGAACGGTACGTCATACAGGAAGCCATGGAAAGCGAGGGGGAACGCGGCGCGACGGCGTTGTGGCAGCGCATCTCCTATTTGAATAATATTGCGACCATCGCCCCGCTGCTTGGGTTGCTGGGAACCGTCTGGGGCATGATGGGCGCGTTCAGTGCGATCGCCCTGGACACGGCGCAGGTCAAGGGCATATCCATGGCCTACAGCGTTTCCCAAGCGATGATTACCACGGCTGCGGGACTGGTGGTCGCCATTCCGGCCATGGCGGTGTATTTTTATCTGCGGGGGCGGGTCGTTCGTATTGTGGCTGAAGTGGAAGCGCAATCCAGCGAATTCATTGAGATGCTTACGGAGTTAAAGCGATGAGGATAAGCAAAATAATTCAGGAACAGCCCGATGGCATTCCCATGGCGCCCTTGATTGACATCGTTTTTTTGACGCTGGTCTTCTTTATGGTTACGTCAGTTTACGCCACCCTTGAAAGCGAAGTGGATATCATGCTGCCCACGGCAGACACGGCGCAGCAGAGCGAACGCGCCCAAGGCGAGATTTTCATCAATCTGCGGGATGACGGCACGATTGTGGTGAATGAACGGGTCTTGTCCGTCGAGGCGTTGCAGGAAACGCTTCATCGGGTGGCCATGTATTTCCCCGGCGGCGCCGTCATTATTCGCGGCGACCGGCTTGCCAACTTGGGAAAGGCCATACAAATTCTTGATTGTTGTCGCAAAGCGGATATTCAGAACGTGGCGTTTGCGGCGTTGCCTGAAGAATCCGACCAGTAGACCCGGGAGCAAAAATGAACTCGTACCGTATTGGCATCATAAGCTTGTTGGTGGTTCTTTCGTTTGTTTTCTGCGCGGCGCCGGTCCATGCGGAGACAACGCGTGATCAAATCGAGTTTGCCAACGGCCTGTTTCATCGCGGTTTTCACAGCGAGGCCATCGAAGAGTATGAACGCTATCTGTCGGAAACGCCGGACGGTGCGGATGCCCTCCTCGCATGGTTGCGCATGGGGCGTTCCGCCATCATTATCGGGCGGTATGATAAGGCGTTGCGTGCTTTTCAGCAGGCGGAGGCGAAGGCCGAAACTTTGGAGCAGCGGTTGGATGCGCAGGTCAGTCAGGGAGAAGCGCTTTTCTTTTTGAAACGCTATGCAGACGCCATCTCCATTTTGCAGGCGCCGTCTGAAGGCGGCGCCCTTGAAACACGCGCCCGCGCATTGTACTACCTCGGACGCGCGCATTTGGAATCAAACGATAATGAAAGCGCTGTCGCAATCTTTAACACCCTCGTGACGGAACTGCCCGATTCATCGTTGGTTCCCTTTGCACAATACCATCTCGGTTTTGCGTTGATCGAGGCAAACGACATGGAAGGGGCCGCCACCGCTTTTTCCGCCGCGGCCAACGCCCCCGGCGCCGACGCCAACCTGCGCATGGAAAGCAGATTCCGTGCCGCAGAGTTATATGACAAACTGGGCTGGACCGCCGCCGCGTTGGGCGCTTATGAACAGCTGCGCGCCGAATTTCCCGATTCCGAGTATGCCCGCCGCGCCGACTACGGATATGCGTGGGCGTTGTATCACAGCGGACAATATGAAGATGCTTTGAACATGGCGCGGGATTTTATTAAAGAATACCCGGAAGCGCCGCACGCGCCCGGGTTCGAGTACCTGCGCGGCAATTGTCTTTACCAACTGCGACGGTACGAGGACGCTTTGCGCATATACAGCGCGCTGCGGGAACAATTCCAGGATTCCGCGTTTGCAGCAAGAGCGCTGTACAAAATCGCCTGGACGCGCTACCTTATGAATGCCACGGCAGAGGCGCGGGAAGCGATTCTGACCTTTCTGGATATTCACGCCGACTCGGAACTCTACGGCGACGCCCTCTATCTGCTCGGCACCATTCGTGTTGCGGAAGGCGACTATGAAGAAGCGTTGAAAGAATTCCGGCTGGTCGCCGAAAAGTATCCCGCCGGCGAATTCAGCGCGGATGCGTTGTTTAAGGCGGGGGAATGCTACGCCCAACTCGGCCTGAGGAACGAGGCGGCGCGCACGTTTGAAGAGTTCGCGCGCCGTTATCCCGGCAATCCGTTAACGGAAGAAGCCATGTTGCGTTCGGGCGACGCCAGGTTCACTGCGGAGGATTTCGCCGAGGCCCTGAAAAACTATGAGCGTATCCTCGAGGCGCCCGGCGACGCCCGCATTGAAGAAGAAACGTTGTACCGGCTGGCCGTAACGAATCACAACCTGAAGCAGTACGACGAAAGCGTCGCCGCCTTTCAACGGCTTCTTGACAAATTTCCGGGTGGGCAACACGCCGCTGAGGCGTATTTTCGCATAGGCGAACATCAATTGCGCCTGGGAAAAGACCCGTTACAGGCCATTGAGGCCTATCAGGCAGCACTCGAGGCCGAGCCGGACGGAATGTTTGCAGTGAGGGCAAAGCAGGGGCTTGCCGCCGCCCGGTTTGAACAGAAAGATTATAAGCAGGCCGCCGAACAGATTCTTGAGTTGTTGCGCGAACATCCCGAAACGCCGCTGTCCGAGGACGCTTATCTATGGTGCGGCCAATGGCTTCGGGAACAAGAACGTTGGGACGCCGCCGCCATAGTCTACGACGCGGTATTGGCTTCTTCTCCGGAACATGAGGAGCGAGGCGCTTTGTTGTTTATGCTTGCCGAATGCAGAGAAAAGGAGGGGAGCGCCGACAAGGCAATTGAGGCGTATGCGAAAGCGCTGGAAATGGCGCCGGAGCCGCAACGCGCCGCAGAAATACAGTATCGCATGGGAAGACTGTATGAAGCGCGCGATGAGGCGGACAAGGCCTTGGCGTTGTATGAGGCGGCGGCGAACCTGGACGGCGGCGAAGCGTCCGCGCGGGCGCGTTTTCAACTTGGCGCGGTACAGGAAACGTTGGGCAACCACGAAAGCGCGGCGCGCAACTATATGCGGTTGGCTATATTGTATGTACACGAAACGCTGTCGCCGGAGGCGCTTTGGCGCGCAGGCAATTGCTATCAAAGGTTGGGCAATGACAGCCAGGCAATCAGTGTGTTTAAGGAATTGATTGAAGACTATCCGGATTCGTCTTTCGCGCGGCAAGCGCGAGAGGTGATTGAAACGGCAACATCTGAAACCACGGCGGAATAGCTATGCTGAGTCGTCGCGCCATATCCTGGATTTCCGTCGCCATTACCGTGGCCGCATACGGGGCGCTGCTATGGCTTGCGCCGCAGATAACCCTGCTCAAGGCGGACCGGCTTGCATCACGCATAAACACACGGTTCCGGGTTGAATTGACGGATGCGCCGCCGGAAAGCGTTGACACCTTCAGAACGGCAGGGGGGGGTGATATTAGCCAACGGAGCGTGGAAAGTCTTTTCTCAACGGACCCCGGCACGCTGACTGTGGAGGATTCGATGGCGGCGCCGCCTGTCGAGACGCCGCAGTTGGACGCGCGGCTGGCGGAAGAGTCTGTTCAAAGGGCTTATGATTTGGCGTCCGAACCGG
Organism: Candidatus Hydrogenedentota bacterium; assembly: GCA_011046175.1. Lineage (GTDB taxonomy): Bacteria > Hydrogenedentota > Hydrogenedentia > Hydrogenedentales > CAITNO01 > SLFT01. The sequence continues at coordinate 4,041 of DSBB01000302.1, forward strand.
AGCGCGCCCGGAAGATGGATGCAAGGATATTGGAGATTACGGCCGAGGCTGCGCGTCGGGAAATCAACATTTCAAGGCGGCTCGTGCGGCCAAGCCCGGAGTTTACATTGCCGGCCGAGGCGATGCCCGCATTGCGCAGCAGGGATGTCGGGCCGGAGGATATAGCGCTTGAACCGGCGCGCATTGGCGCGGGACTGCTTGCGCAGGCAATATCCCCGGCTGATGACCAGCCTCCGGACGCCGGGGAATCAGAAAAGCCCCCGTTTGAAGCGATGGTCGTTGATTCAAAAGGGGAACAAGAAGGAACGGACGCGGCGACGCAGCTGGAACAAACAGTTGTCAGTGCCCCCGTGGAAAAGGAAACTCAAAAAGCGCGCGAGCAAAGCGTATATTCCTTCCTGGATGATATGGTGGACATACAGCTGGAAACCTATACGCCTGCGGATGGACAGCCCGGATATTTTCGGCTGCGCATCCTGCCGCGAAAAGACGCGGATATCTCACCGCTTCCCAGGGATTTTATTTTTGTGGTGGATGCGTCGCGAAGTGTGCAGCAGCGCAAACTGGATTTGGTAACCCGCGGTATCAGCGATGCGCTGCAAAAATTCAGAGTCGAAGACCGTTTCAACATACTGGTGTTCCGAGACGCCGTTACCTCGTTTCTGAATGAGCCTGTTCATGCGGAACAGGACGCCGTAACAGCCGCCTTGTCTTTTTTAAGTGGTATGGAGTCCCGCGGCCAAACGGACGTATACAACGCGCTGCTGCCTGTGGCAAGGATAACGCCGCGCGCCAATATCCCGGGAATCGTTCTTGTAGTCAGCGACGGCGTGCCCACCACGGGCATAAGAGACAGCCGCACTATTATTAACGCTTTTACCGACGACAACGGATTGCGCAATAGCGTGTTCGCTTATGGCGCCGGAAATACCGTCAATCGCTATCTGCTTGATTTGCTTGCCTACAGAAACAAAGGGGAAGCGTTTATATCGGGCAATATTCAACAGGCGCGCGAGGATATTGCGGCGTTTATCGCGCGTCTTGCGAACCCGATATTGGTGAACCTGAAAACAGAATATGGCAGTTCCGTCCGCGGCGAGGTGTATCCGCGCATTGTTCCTGATTTCTACAAAGACCGGCCCATTACGCTGTACGGTCGTTTTGATCCAAAAACCGATGAAGCCTTTGCCGCGCGCATTACCGGCCATGCGGGAGAACTAAAAAAAGAACTGGTGTTTCGCGTGTCATTGGAGGAAGCCCGAAAAGGCGGTCAGGATATTGCCCAGGGATGGGCCTTTGAAAAGGCATATCATATTATCGGGGAAATATCGAGGCGCGGCGAGCTGCCCGAATTGCTTGAGGAACTTCGGGACATATCACGCCGGTACAACATCCGCACCATATATGACGAAAACTAGCGTCCCAATAAACCGGATGTGTTTCACGAAAAAGGAGACTCTGCAAATTCACCGCCGCAGACTTTTCATAATAAATGCGCCGGTCGAATGTCGTGCGGGTTTGCGCCAATGTTTCTTGGCATGATAGACTTGAGAACATTGAAAAATAGAGAGTCATCAAGGCGTGGGACAGAGCCGTTG
>DSBB01000505.1 GCA_011046175.1 Candidatus Hydrogenedentota bacterium
CATACCCACAGCGTATCAACGACTTTCTGGATTCCCGCTTTCACGGGAATGACGGAAAGAGTTGCGTTTTTGTGTAATACCTCGGTTGCGGGCAAAGTCCGCGTTAGAGCATATTGTGCAACCTGCCAGACAGGCACAATTTGTGCAGGAACCGCATTTATGGTACTATGAAGCGCCTTTTTACAGCAGAGAACGTGCAGGTTTTCTCTAACAACGCAAAGCAATGAAACACAAGCGAGTGTTTCTTTAATACGTGTCGCCAGGAATAATAGATGGCCAAAAAAACATGCTCACAATGTCTCGCTGAGAATGCGCCTGACGCAACACATTGTGTTGAGTGTGGCGCAAGTTTGGCGGAGCCTCCGAAGGACTCTCCAGAGCAAGGCAATCCTGATGATTTCAAGCCGGGCGATATAATCAACGACAGATATACGGTTATCAAACTCATCGGCCGTGGGGGGATGGGGTCCATCTACAAGGTGCATGACCGCGTTTTGGACGAAGACCTTGCGTTCAAAGTGCTGCTTCCGTATTTCGCAGCGGAACAGGAAGTCGTTGATCGTTTTATCAATGAAGTCCGCATTACGCGAAAAATCGCGCATCCGAATATTGTGCGCGTTCATGATTTCGGCACCATGGGCGAGCGCATGTTCATCTCCATGGAATATGTTGACGGCGAATCGCTGCGCGACAAACTGGACAAGCTCAAAAAGGGTGAACGTCTTCCACTGCGCCAGTCACTGCATATTATCAGTCAATTGTGCATCGCGCTGAAATATGCCCACCACTTTACCATTCATCGTGATATTAAGCCCGACAATATCATGATTACCCGCGGTAACAACATCAAGTTGATGGATTTCGGTATATCGAAGTTGCACGACAAACGACACGAGACTAAAGATTCGTCGGTGGTGGGAACGCCTTACTACATGGCACCGGAACAAATGTGCAACCTGCCGGATATTGATTCGCGGGCGGATATTTACAGCGTCGGCGTGGTCATGTATGAGCTGCTGACCGGCAGTCTGCCCGGTAATATTCCCCAACCCATATCACAACTCAACGATGAAACGCCTTTGGAACTCGACGCCGTTGTCATGAAATGTCTTGCTCCGGAACGGGACAAGCGTTACAACAACGCCTCGGAGTTGCGTGAGGCGTTGCGTCCAATCATCGAAGGCTTGCACTTCAGTTCCAGTTCGGGCGGCATCTCCAGCAAAGACTCCAAAGGCGACGGCGGCTCGATCGAAACCCCCGCATTGAATGTTTTCAGCGACGCGATGCAGGCGTTTATGCGGGAAAGCCAGGACGGCGGCGCGGCGGCGCAGCCGGACACGGCATTTATTCGCAAGATATCCTCGTCCGATTCGGACGTGGAAGACGCGCCGCTGCCGAGCGTCGCGCTGCAAGACTTCAATTTTGAAAAACCCAAGACTGCGGCGCCCACACAAAAGACGCCGGTGAAAGAAAAAAGCGTTTTCGGCCTCGACTTTATCAACAGCAGGGTTATTATTGCCATCGTGATCGTACTGGGAATAATCATAATATTCTTTACAAGGAACCATATGTTCTCACGCATTGAGGAGTATCTTTACACCGATACCGAGGTGAATCCCATTATTACAACAGGAAGCGTTGAGGAGCTACTAAGCTCCGGTTTGAGCGTTACTGAAATTTATCTTGCGGCCCTTGACCGATATCGCTTCGACAAATCACCGGAGCAAAAAAAGCGGGTGGACGAATTGCGCGAATATGTGCTGGCTGATATTGAAAAACGCGCCTATTCACGCCCCTTCGATTTAGACCTGCTTACCAGCGCGTCAAGCGACCTTGCGCGAATCAGCGAGCGCGACTCCGACCCCCGGATCATCCAGCTCCGTGAGACGTTGAACCGTGAGGTTAACTACTTCCGGTTCGTGCTAATGAAAATAGACCGGGACGAGGATACGGCAACTGCAACGTTCAGGCTGAACAATGCGTTTTTCCCGGAGGAAACACAAACGGTGGCGGTGGGTGATCTGTTGCAAAACCGCTTTCTGGTGCATAGTATAACGCATCGGACGGTCATTCTTGTGGATCAAAGCGAAAAGGGCAAAGGACGCGGGTTAATTGCGCGTCCCATGGAGGTTATCGAAGCGGAGGTCTTTTAACTGTTTTTTGCGTCATCTTCCGTAACCGTTTGGGAGATGCGTTTTTTCCGGCGATGCTTGGGTCATATACATGCAAAAGGGCATTTTTATGAGCAAAAACAAAATCCTGTTGATCTGTGCGCTTCTCGCAACAATCGGAACCCTGACAAGTTGCGCCACATTCGGCGGACGTTCTGATCGAGGCGCTGTTGCCGATACCGAATTTAATCCCGATCAAACGAGAGCGGAACAGCGACTCCGGGAAATTGTCCGCGAACATATACAAGCAGAACAGCGCGTCACCGACGCCTCCAACGCTCCGATAGTGCGTCGCAGGCCGTACTATTTCAGGGAATACTCCGTCTATCCGGACGGACTGAACGGTTTTGTGATTGACTTTCGCGAGATAGACTCCCGCATACGTCCGTTGATGGCCGAAGTGAAAATAAACAAGATAAGATATTCCACCCGGATGCATCGCAAACGGAATGCCGCCGAGTCTGATACGGATTTTCTGCGGGACACCGGAGAAGAGACGCTCGTGTTTGAACTGCGCAGCGGACGCTGGACGCGGGTTGGCGCCATATTCAACGCGCACAAGACCGAAGAAATGGTGAACGGCCAATGGGCGCCGCGCAAAGACGAAACATTGCGCGTTATCCCGACAGAAGACCGTCCGGGCAGGTTCAGGCGTTTCTGGCTTCGCATTCGAGGCGACGAATAACTTCCACTGCCGCCAAGCAATTCAGTTGCCGGCACAGCCTCAAATAAAACGACGAGACAGGCATGCTGAAAAAGGATTTTTTCACCCGCAATAGCGGCAAATTGCTGTGGACAACAGTGTTACTGGCAGCAATACCTGTTCTGGTCTGCGGAAAAGGCATTGTTGTCGGCGATACGGTTACGAGCCGTCTCGCGACCGTATACGCTCTCGCGCACGACCATACATGGCGCATAGACCGTCCTGTTGATTCCCCGCCCAATCCCTTTGAAAACCGGACGGTTGATAAAGTCACAACCCGCGACGGTCGCCTGATTTCCAGCAAGCCGCCCATTCTACCGCTGTTCATGACAATCGAATATGTCGCGATGCGCCGTATATTCGGCTGGAACCTGGAAAACGAAGCACATCTGCGCCCAATCCTTAATGCGATGATTATTACGCTAATCAGAGCGCCGCATATCATCGGATTGATCTTTTTCGCTCTGACGTTGCGTATGTTCATGAGCAACTTTCGCGATGCCGCGCTCCTGTTGCTAGCCCTGGCCTATGCCACACCGCTTCCCGGCTACGCCTGCCAGTTAAACAACCACACCCCCGCCGCCGCCGCGCTTATTGTGGCCTTGTACTTCGGACTGGGGGTTTTCACCGGCAATCTGCCGCCTGCGTGGTGGCGGTTCATGGCCTTTGGCCTGTGCAGTTCGCTCGTTTTTGTTTTGGACATACCCGTAACGATTTTCCCGGCATTCATGGGCGTGTTGCTTCTGTCGCGATTTCCCCGGCAGAGCATTCTCTGGGCGGGACTTGGCGCGCTGCCGTTACTTGCGCTTCATTTCGGCCTGATGACCGCCATCACCGGCAACCCGCTGCCGGTGCAAACCCAGGACGACATGTACAATTTCCGAAATTCCTATTGGCGCAACCCCATTGGCGTTGACGGCATGAACGAGAAGCGCCTCGTTTATTTTTTCCACATGCATTTTGGGCGGTTTGGCACCTTTTTACTCTTCCCGGTGCTGCTGCTCGGCCTTCCCGGCTGCCTTAAGGGTATCGCCGACCGCGCCTGTCCGGCACGCCTCGCAGTTGCGGCGGGTGGGGCGGCGTTTGTCGTCATGACCGCTTATTACGTCATGAAAACCAATAATTACGGCGGCGCCGCCTATGGGTTCCGCTGGCATATCGGCGCTGTACCCGTGCTGCTGCTGCTCTCCATACCGGCAATTCCGACCATGACCCGTTCATGGCGGTGGGCGCTGTTAATGCTGTTGCTGGCCGTCTCGGTATTTTCCGCATGGGAATGCCTGCAGGCGCCTTGGGGGGCGAGTCATGAATGGACATGCCGCTGGATTTTCGGCGCCGTGAATTGATTCGCCGCAACGTTTCCGAATCAAACCGACTGGGCGTATGCTGCCGCTTCGCGCATGTATTCCAGCGCCCGCACTATCACATCAATTTCCTCGAATCCGTAGGACAAACGCAGTTGCCGTTTTCCCTCCTTTGCGGCGTTCCCCGCGGGATGCACACAAAATTCTCCGGGCAAATAAACAACCCTTGGGCGCAACTTTGAGGCCGTACCGTCAATGTCTGCGTTTCCCGTGTTGCGTGAGAGAAATCGAAAAAAGGGCGATTGCGTGTCGGTGCGAATATCCCGCAACGTGAGGTAATAATAAAAGCCGCCCTTTCCGCCGCGCCGTTTTTCCAGCCACGTTCCGAGTGTTTCATCAATGGCGTCGCCCACCGCCCCGGCCTTGACGCGATAGCCTTCATTTACACGCCGCAATTGCCCTTCAATATGATGTTCGAGCATGTACGCGGCCATTTCCTGGTTCAGCAGCGGCGCGCTGAATCCCACATCACTGGTTTTTTGCGCGATGGCGGACATCAAAGCGCCGGGGGCGCCCATAATGAAACCAATACGCAATGCGGGCGCAAGCACTTTTGACAGCGTGCCGATTTCACATGCCAGTCCGCGTGCGTTGTTCAAAAGCGCGGACTCGGGCGGTTCCACGGCGGGATCGTGAATGAGCCACTCATAGGCCTGATCAAAAAAGATGGGGATATTGCGCCCCAGCATGTCCGACCATTTCTCCGCAAGCGCCACAAGCGCCCGCTTACGCGCATTTGACAGGATTACGCCGCTTGGGTTGTTAACCGTAACAACGTATAAGAACGCCAACTCTTTCACCGCATCACCGAGTTCTTCCAACCGTTCTTCAACACGTTCGGCATGCAGTCCGTCAGCCTCTTCCGGCACGGTGACCACCCTGAAGCCCTTGCGCTCGAGTTGATTGCAATAAATATAATACATCGGGTCTGCGGTGATGACAATTCCCGGCTCGAAGAGCTCCGCCAGCGCGTCGAGGATACTGGTCGCGCCGCTCGGCCCGATGACAATCTCCTGGCGCGACATACAATCGGAATCCACACCGCCTATATGATGCTTGACATAAAAACGCCGCAATGCGCGGATGAGATTGGGAGAACCGTGCGGGCCTCCGTAGTTAAAGGCCTGCCGGTAATCTTCAGGATGCGCCGCAACCTCATTCATGGCCTGCAGGAGCAATGCGTCGGGAATGGTCTTTTCGTTTACATAGCCCACCCCAAGATTAATGTCAACCCCGTCACGAAAATCCGTGGCAAAAGAGGCCATCATCCTGTTCACCGGCGAAGGCGTTACAGAAGCAAGTCCATATTTGGAAAAGCGGTAACTCATTCTCATTTCACCACAGTTTTTCATCTGTCACCCTAATGCAGTTTAACCGCAAACTTAACG
>DSBB01000504.1 GCA_011046175.1 Candidatus Hydrogenedentota bacterium
ATATATAAACGCGGGGTATGACTTGAGCGCTGACTTTGACGCGCCGCCGCTGCCCTTCTCCATTTACGATTCCGGCTCATGGCAGGGCGCATCGTTGCCCGGCGCATCCCAGCCGGTCAGTCCGATTGCGACCGCCCTGCTCGAGCTTGACCCGGACTATGCGCGGCAACGGGACATGATGCGCTATTTCGATCCGCAGCTGACCTTCGAGTTCATCACCGACCGCCGCTACGCCGAACAGATGCGCCCGCAGGGCGACACCACCAGCCCGGGACTGCACCATCCCCGCGACTGGTATCCCGACGCGAGCACCGCACCCATCTACACCGCGGGCGATGACGGCTATATCCTGTACAGCAGCGATCCGCATGTGCAATGGCGGCCGCAGACCGTCCGCGTTACCGACAACTATCTCGCGCTGCGCGTGCGGAACATGGGCGACGGCGCGCAGGTGGCCTGCATCACCCACGTGGCGCTCGCGCCCGCGCCGCGCAACCGCGGCCAGGTGAATGTGAACACGGCGGAGACGCACCGCATTGTCAAGGGTATTACCGGTAATAATTGGGAGATTGAGTTGTTCAACGCGCTGCTCGGGCTGCCGGGCGTGGTGAACGCGCTGAACCCGGACATGGACCCGATGCTGCCGCCGCAGGCGGACGACGATATCGCCCTGCCCGAGGTGACCGTTGACAAGAGCCTGCTGCCCGACCCGTGGCGCGCGCCCTGGCCCGCGCCCGCCGCTTTCGTGGAAGGGACGCTGCCCCCGCCGCTGATAGCGGCGCCGCAGTCGCTGTGGGACCCCGATGTGGACGCGAACACCGTCGATTGGAATCAGGGACAGGAAGGCCGCGCCGCGCTGCGGCTCATATCGCTGTTGCAGTCGCAACGTCCGGCCCATACGAAGGGACGCTGGTACACGAGCCTTGCGGAATTGTTGTCCGGCGTGGTGGTGGGCGGCGTGCATCGTCTTGACAAGGACGGGCCGTGGCCGTTGAGCAATCTGGGCATAGCGCCGGGCACGCCGGCGGCGGACATTGACGCACTGACCATTATCCCGACCGAGGAACGTTATGCGGAGATACTGGAACGGTTCAAGCGCTTGTCGAACCTGACCACGACGCGCTCGGACGTGTTCGAGATCATTGTCACCGTGCAGTCCGGCTCCGTCGCGGACGACAATAACGACGGCGTCCTTGATTACCGCGGCGACGAGTTCTTCCCCATGACCGAGACCCGCGCCCGCGTGATCTACGACCGGCGCGCGCGCACCATCCGCATGGACGAAGCCCGGGAAATCGGAGAGAATTGATTCGGGTTTCGGGTTTCGGGTTTCGGGTTTCGGGTTTAGGGTTTAGGCTCGTTCCGAAATTGCATTTCGGACCGCAATTGCTCTTGAAATTGTATTTCGGGTTGACCAACAGAAAGGAGCGATAGAATGAAGGTACTGTTGTTTTTGGTCGCGCCGGTGTTGACCGTTGTTGCAAGCAATGCCGCGGCGCAATCGCCGCAGTTCACCATGACCCCTGCGGAGCTGGCCCTTCACGAAAACGCCGCGCCCGTATTTGTGTACCGGTACGCCGACGTGCCGCGCAAACCGTACCTCAAGGAATGGTACACGCCGAAAGGGTTGAACATCCTGCGCGACGCGCCCCACGACCATTTGCACCATCACGGGTTGATGATGGCGATCAAGGTAAATGACGTCAACTACTGGGAGGAGACCGCTGCCGGCGGGTATCAGCAGCACCGCATGTTCAACAATGTGTCCCTTGATCCGGCCGGACAGGGATTCCGTCAATTCCTTGCCTGGCATGGGCCGGACGCTGAACCGGATATTTCGGAGAGTAGAAGCATCCATCATTCGCCTCTGTCCAACGAGAACGTGCGCGTGCTGACATGGCAATCTGATTTTTGTCTTTATTTCGCGCGCGTTGATATGCTTCGGAGCGACATGCGCCGTCCACGCGGCGACGGGCGCGATGACAACCAACCGCCCGCAACGCTTGGCGGCAACATTTACCACGGTCTCGGCATGAGGTTCCCCGAGTTTATGGACAAGGTCGGTGTCTTCATCATGGCGGACGACATGACGGGCGCCTTCGACGACGGGCCGCATCATCTGGCGCAGGCGCGGTGGTGCGCCTACACGGTGGAACACGATGAAACGCCAGTTACGGTCGCCATGTTCAACTGCCCCGACAATCCGCGCCCGACCCTTTGGTTCACCATGCTGCAACCCTTTGCGTATCTGTCCGGCACACAGGATTTACAGCGCGAACCCATGGTGTTGAAGTCCTGGGAAACCATCACCATGCGCTATGGCGTGGCGGCATGGGACGCGATTATGGACAAGGCCGACATTGAAGCGCTTTATCAGGCATGGGTGGAATCCGTGAAGCAATAACAAGCCCGACACAGGGAAAGGAGATACCGAAATGAAGAAGAGCAATCATGAAATGACGCGCCGCGCATTCCTGGGCAATGCCGCCCTCACCGGCGCAATCACGGCGGGCGCGATGACCGCGTCACGGCGCGCCGCGGCGGCGAATGACAAACTTGGCGTGGGCGTGATCGGCGCGGGCGGGCGCGGCAACAGCCACCTGCAAGCGCTCAAGCACATCCAGGACAATGACAAGACCATCGAAATCCGCGCCGTCTGCGACGTATACAGGCCGCGACTCGACCGCGCCGCGGAACGGTACAACGCAAAGGGCTACATGGACCACCGTGAACTGCTCGCAGACCCGGCGGTGGACGTGGTCACCATTGCCACGCCGGACCATCACCACGGCTATCAGGCGCTGGACGCCATTCGCGCCGGCAAGGATGTGTATTGCGAGAAGCCGGTAACCCATTGGCGGCAGTTTGAACTGACCAAGGAACTCGCCAAGGTAGCGGCAGATTCCGGGCGCGTGTTTCAGTGCGGCACCCAGGGCATGTCGGACGCGGCATGGATCCAGATGGGCAAACTGGTGCGCGAAGGACTGATCGGCCGGCCCATCCACGCCGAGTGCGGGTTCTTCCGCGTGGGCGACTGGGGCGAGGCGGGCATGCCCATTGACGACCCGGACGCCAAGCCGGGGCCCGACCTGAACTGGGAGGCGTTCCTGGGCGATTCGCCCAAGCGCGACTTCGATGTGAGCCGTTTTTTCCGCTGGCGCATGTACGAGGACTACGCGGGCGGCCCCTGCACCGACCTGTTTCCCCACACGCTCACGCCGGTCATGCACATCATGAACTCGGGGCTGCCGTCCATGGCGGTGGCGACGGGCGGCATGTTCCGCTACACCGAGCGCGAAGTGCCGGACACCTTCAACATGCTCATTGATTTCCCGGAAAAGTACACCATCGCCGTGCTCGGCACCCAGGGCAACGACTATCAGGCCACGGAAGTGCGCGGCTCGGCGGCGCGCATTCCGGTGATTCGCGGCTGGGAAGGCGCGCTTACCGTGCGCAACAACGAAATTGAGTTCATCCCCGCACACGGTTCCGATAAGAAGGCGCATACCATCCCCATTGAGAAGGGCGAGAACCTGCTTCACTTCTTCCAGGAATTCATTGAGTGCTGCCGCAACGGCGACCCGAACACCAGCAGCCCCATGCAGTTGGCGTATCACGTGCAGACCGCGCTTATCATGTCGTATCTGTCTTTGCGCGAAGGCAAAGTGGCGCGCTTTGACCACGAGAAAGAGATGATAGTGCTGTAGAATGGGGGGGAGGACAGGTAGGATAGGTAGGATAGGTAGGACGTGTAGGACGGATGTAAAGGCGACATATTCCCGTCCTACCTATCCTACCTGTCCTACCCATCCTACCAAACACCAATCGCCATGACACCCAGTCCCTCCAACATCTTTTCCCTGCCTCTGGACACAGGGGCGCTGACAACCGCCCGGTTTGTTTCGCGCCCCAACCGGTTTCTTGTCGTCTGTGAGGACAAAAGCGGTCGGCCCATAAAAGCGTTCCTGCCCAACCCCGGCCGCCTGCTGGAATTGCTGTTGCCGGATGTCACAATGTATCTGTCCCATGACGGAGGAACGTTGGTGGACCGCGCCACGGAATACACCGCCCTTGCGGTGGAACGGGACGGCCGCCCGGTGCTGCTGCACACCCACTGGTGCAACGCGATGGCGCGGCAGTTGCTCGATGCCGGGCTTGTGCCGGGGCTTGAAGGGATGCGTGTTGTCCGCCCGGAGGTCAAGGTCGGTCACAGCCGTTTTGATTTTCTGCTCGAGGACAGCGCCGTCCCGTGCTATGTGGAGGTGAAATCCTGCACGCTCTTCGGCAACGGCGTCGCCATGTTTCCCGACGCCGTCACCGCGCGGGGCCGCCGCCACCTGCTCGAACTCGCGGCAATAGCCGAATCGGGCGTCGCGCGATGCGGCGTGTTGTTTATTGTGCAGACCGACCGCGCCCGCTGTTTCATGCCCGACTACCACACAGACCCGGAATTCGCCGACGCCATGCTGGCCGTGCGCGACCGCCTGCCCATCATCCCGCTGCCCATTGCGTGGGATGACGGCCTGCGCTTTCGTGTCGCAGGGCGTCCGCTGCCCATCCCGTGGACGCATATCGTCAGGGAAAACCACGACTGCGGCGCCTATCTGCTGCTGCTGCGCCTTGAAGCGGCGCAAACCCTGCAAATCGGCAGATTGGGGGAACTGCCCTTTGCGCCGGGTTGGTATGTTTACGCAGGCTCCGCCATGAACGGGTTGAGCGCGCGCATTGCCCGGCACAAACGAAAGCGAAAACGGAAACATTGGCATATTGATTATCTGCGTGACGCCGCCGAAGCGGTGGAATGCCTGCCCATCCGCAGTTCCAGGCGCATCGAATGCGATCTCAGCCGGGCGCTGGCGGCCCATTGCCGTAACCGCACAGAAAATTTTGGGTGCGGCGACTGCAAATGTCCCTCACACCTCTTTCATTTCGATGATAACCCGCTTTGCCAGCCGTGGTTTCACGCGCTATTACAACGCTATCGCATGAACATGGCGCAGTAATCGGCGCATTGCCGCATGTTTCATAGTGCATACGGAACGTTTCATTATGGAACAAGATTGGCGCGCCAAAAAAATCGGCACATCTACAAATTAGGTATAAAGCATTGTTATTTCATGGGTTAAGTTCCTTTGCTTTCTTGGCATGGCGTGTGCTCCCTTCAGATAATGTTTTCCGGTGGGTTTATATAAGAACCTGTCGGGCAAAACGAAATTTTGACAGCAAAGGAGAGTGATATCATGTCGAAAACCATTGGCATAGACTTGGGTACGACGAACTCGTGTGTCGCGATAATTGAAAACGGCGATCCTGTGGTCATTGCGAATCCGGAAGGGTCGCGCACCACGCCGTCGGTTGTGGCGTTCACCAAAGAAGGCGAGCGGCTTGTGGGCGCGACGGCCTGGCGGCAGGCGGTTACCAACCCGGTGAACACCATATTTTCAATCAAACGCTTCATGGGCCGTCGTTACGATGAGGCGCAGGCGGACCGTGAGCGCGTGCCCTTTACGGTGACAAAAGCGGCGAATGGCGACTGTCAGGTGTCGGCGCAGGGCAAAACCTACCGCCCGCCTGAAATCTCCGCCATGATCCTGCAGAAACTGAAGGAAGCGGCCGAGGCATATC
>DSBB01000195.1 GCA_011046175.1 Candidatus Hydrogenedentota bacterium
GCTTCGCCCGGAAGAAGTGGCGCCTGCGGCGCAGTCGCAAAAGGTAATCCTTGCGCTCTTTATGCTAACAAACGCAATTGTTTGAACAACATGCGGTAAACTGACAAATAATTGTCAGCCAGCCCGGGTTAAGCGCCTAAGGCGGCATAGCCGCAAAGCTAACGTAGACGCAGTATCCTGTCGCGCTCGGCTTCTTATTCAATGTATCCCAGGCTTTGCAGCGCCTCTATATCCTCCTCGGTCAGCGCTGTTGTGTTGTCCGATCCCCGCGGGTGGGTTTCGTCCCAAAAGTCAATCAGTTTGTTGAGCATCGCATATCGCTCTTTTTTGTGAGCAACGAGATTGTGTTTCTCATCGGGGTCGTCCGGTAGGAAAAAGAGCTCGGGCGGACGGTTTGCCGAACGAATCAGCTTATAGCCGCAAAGGACGACGCCTTGATGCAGGGGGGGAGTGTCTCGCAGCAGTTGTTTGGCGCCGGGAAGCTTCGGCACGGCGCCGCCGTAGGTTTCCATGAAGCGGGCCCTGTCCGCGGCTATTTCCGGACGGAGAACGTTGCAGCCAAGCATATCCGGATGTTCATCAATGTCAAGCAGCCCGAGCAAGGTTGGCGCAATGTCCAATGTCTGCACGGGAATGCCGGTGCGGCCGGGCGTCACGCCCGGCGCGCGCACCATGAGCGGCACGCGCGTGGATGGACGATGAATATTACGGCCATGCCCAAGATATCCATGCTCATAGAGACTTTCCCCGTGGTCCGCCACAAAAACAACAATGGTGTTCTCCGGCAGCGCTTCGAGTATCTTCCCGATATAATGATCGGTATAAGCCACTTCGGAGGCGTATTTTACACGCACCCGTTCATTCCGATTCATGTTGAACAGGCTGGTTTTTGCGGGGGCGAAATCGCGACGGTAGCGGTAAGGCGCATGGGGATCGCTGAAATGTATCCATGCGAAAAACGGTTTGTCAGCCGGTCTTTGTTCCAGCAATTCCATGGCGACCCGGGTTACATCCTCCGCACGCCGCTCGCCCTTGTACAATCCCCAGCGTCTTTGCTCGAAGGAATCGTCGTAGGCGTCAAATCCCCTGTCCAGACCGCAAAGGGCGCCGCGCAATGTCCAATTGCTCTGGGCGGCAAAGGTGTAATAACCGGCGTTGCGGATAAGCTCGGTCGCCACCGGCGCGTCGTCCGCCACACGCATCCCGTTTCGTGTCGCGCCGACCATGCGCGGATAGCGCGATGTAAACATGGCGGCGAAGGAAGGGCCGGTTAACGGCGTTTCGCATGTGGCGTCGTCAAATACAAGGGCGGTTTCGGCAAACTGATCAACACGGGGCGAAATATCCCACTCACAGCCGTAACACCCCAAGAAATCGGCGCGCAACGTATCCACGGACAACAACACCAGATTGGGCGGTTCGGCAAGGGACGCCCCGGCGATAAGAACCACTATGGAAAGAAAGGCGCGGGCAACCATTTCTTATTCCGGGGGGAACTGGATAATGATGGGTATTGTCTGTTGAAGCGGCGTCACCCGCCCCTCCCTGTCTCGTATGGACACGGGAAGGCCGTCGGGGCCGTAGGCGGTAAATTCAAGGCGGAACTGACCGGGCGGCGCTTGAAAAGGAACATCCACCTGCATGGACCATTCGTCATCGCCGGCCTTCTCATCCGGCGGCTGGCCGTCATCGCGCAGTCGAAACGTGATGCGCGGGTCCTCGAGCACCACGCCCTCAATCCGCTCCACCACGTTCTGGCGGTCCTTCACGGAAAGCGTAATCACGGCGGACGCGCCCGGTTCCAGCACTTCCGGATTAATTGCCGCCCGGGTAATCTGCGGCTGGCCTGACAAGGTGTTGCAGCCGCTCAATACCAGCAACGCCGGCAACATAGCCATCAACGCATATCGTAACATAGTCGTCTTTTCCTCCTGTGGTAATCATGTACATAACGACGGCGCGCATGAATTTGTTACACCGGCCACCATTTGTCATCAAGCCTAACGCATATATCATGGGCGTGTCAAAATTCACGCCGCTCCGTTTGGCGTGAAAAAGGGACGGCTGTCCGCCGCGTCGTTCTGCCCGTTTGCATGTATTGGCGCAAGGCTTGTACAATCTAGCTGTTTTGTGAACTCTCGAACCGCCCAAATAACAGGAGACGCGACTATGTCCGCATATTTTCCCGAAGTAGAGAAACCCATCCGTTACGAAGGACCGGATTCCAAAAACCCGCTGGCATTCAAACAGTATGACGCGAAGAAGAAGGTGCTTGGCAAAACAATGGCCGAGCACTTGCGCTTTGCCGTGTGCTACTGGCACACCTTCAAGAGCGGCGGCGCCGACATGTTCGGCGTGCCCACCATGCAACGGCTGTATAATCAGGGGGACGACCCGATGAAAATTGCCGAACAGACGCTGGACGCCGCCTTTGAGTTCTTCACCAAACTGGGCGTAGGCTATTGGTGTTTTCATGACACTGACATCGCACCGGAGGCGGATACGTTGAAAGAGACCAACAAGCGTCTCGATCATATCGTAAAACTGGCGAAGAAGAAACAGCAGGAGACCGGCGTGAAACTGTTGTGGGGCACCTGCAACCTGTTTGCACATCCACGGTTCATGTCCGGCGCCGCCACCAACCCGTCGCCCGATGTATTTGCCTTTGCCGCCACCAAGGTGAAGAAGGCGCTCGAAATCACGAAATATCTTGACGGGGAAGGCTATGTGTTCTGGGGCGGGCGTGAAGGATATGAAACGCTGTTGAACACCGACATGGGCCGTGAATTGGATCATCTGGGCATGTTCCTGCACATGGCGGTGGACTATAAGAAGAAGATTAAGTTCAAGGGCCAATTGTACATCGAACCCAAACCGAAGGAGCCGACCAAGCATCAATATGACTTTGACGCGGCGAGTTGCTACGCGTTCCTGCAGAAATATGACCTTGTGGACCACCTGAAACTGAACATCGAAGCGAATCACGGCACGCTGGCGGGGCACACGCTTATCCATGAACTCGAATTTGCGGGCGCGAACGGTATTCTCGGCTCGGTGGACGCCAACCGCGGCGATATGCTGTTGGGTTGGGACACCGACCAGTTCCCCACCGACCTGTACGACACGGCGCTTGCCATGTACACCATTATCAAATACGGCGGATTCAAGACGGGCGGTCTTAACTTTGACGCCCATATACGACGGCAATCCACCGACCCGATAGACCTGTTCCATGCCCATATCGGCGCTATGGACTGTTTCGCGCGCGGCCTGAAAATAGCGGCGAAAATGCGCAAGGACGAACGGTTCGCCAAGTTCATCAAACAGCGCTATGCGGGCTGGGACCGCGGCATTGGCGCGCAGATCGAAAAAGGGCAGGTCGGATTTGAAGACCTCGAAGCTTACACCCTGAAAAAAGGCGAGCCGGAACTTGTCAGCGGCAGACAGGAAATGCTTGAAAACATGTTGAATGACTATATTTTCAACGTGTAGGCCGTAGGAGCGGACACACGGCGCGCCGCTTGTTGCGGCCTGTTTGCGAAAGAGCATTTTACGGCACATCCGACACCGAACCGCCATCGCTCTCGAATTGGGTTTCCATTTCAATGCCGATGGCGGCGGGCGTAATCAGAGGCGTGGTTTTTTCCAACTGCGAAAGCAGGATCAGATGTTTCGACATTTGTCACAGTCAGGCGCCCAGGCCGCATGGTTTTCCGCCGTAAGAAGGATGTCACACGCATATTTCAAGTGTGATGGCAAGCGCATAAATTTCAGCGGAGGGAACAGTGCTCAGGCGCATTGCGTCTTTTTCGGTCATTATGGTTGGGATGGCTGCGTCCAGCAAAGCGTCGGGAATTGATGCGTGGTCCGGCAGGCAATGCGTTTCCGCGATGTTTGCGCCGAGTTCTCGCAACGTGTTGAGAAACGCCTCAGGATTGCCGATGGCGCACACGGCGCGCACGGGATTTTCCCGAAGCAGCGACAGGGGCGCTTCGCCGCCGTCGCAAAGCCTCCATAATCCACTGGGCCGATGGCGGGCGCGGCGGATGGGCGCATCAGGCGCGTGACGTCTGACAACGCGCTCGATGTCGTCGAGATTGCCGTGCGTCTGGTCGCAACGGGTAAGCATGATTTCGGTGGCGCGCCGCATGGCGGACAGCGGTTCGCGCAAGACGCCCCGCGGCAGCAGATACCCGTTGCCAAAAGGGTTGGTTGCGTCAACGAGCAAAATGTTCTCGTCGCGCTCAAGAGTCACCGCTTGGAATCCGTCGTCCATGATCACAACATTGCAGCCTTTTTCAACCGCGGCGCCCGCGCCGGCGACACGGTTGGCTGAGCGCACAATCCACACGCCCGGCGCCCGGCGCGCAATAAGCGCCGCTTCATCACCAAACCGGACGGCGGAATGCGCGTCCGCTTCACCCGGCTGCAAGATGAGCGGTTCGCGGGCGTGCGCGGCGCCGTAACCCCGGGTCAGCACGGCGACGCGGTTCCCCGCTTCAATCTCCCGTTTTGCGCGTTCAATGACCGCCGGTGTCTTGCCGACTCCGCCGGCGGTGATGTTGCCATAACTGATTACGCGCGCCGACACCTTTACGGGCGCGCGCCGTAAACGCAGCCACATCCCGAAACGCTGCCCAAGTGAGGCAAACCACAGCGCCAGATGCAACGGCAACGG
The DNA here is from genome assembly GCA_011046175.1 of Candidatus Hydrogenedentota bacterium. GTDB lineage: Bacteria > Hydrogenedentota > Hydrogenedentia > Hydrogenedentales > CAITNO01 > SLFT01. The sequence goes on from DSBB01000195.1 coordinate 4,679, forward strand.
CAGCGATTCGCCGTTGCGAATGCGATCCGTTAATGTGGCGGCCGGCTCCGCGCGTGCCGTGCGCGCCATGCGTCCCATGTGTGCGGACATGAACGGCCTGTTCATTTCGGGCGAAACCGTTTGCCGCTCAGCTGTTCCACCGCCCCCTTGAGTTCCAGCATGGTGAGCGAGGACAGCGCCTCTGAAATGGAGATGCGGCAGGCCAGCGCAATCTCATCCACAAAAGAACCCGCCTCGTGCAGCACGCTGAGAATATCTTCTTCCATAGCGGACAATTTCGGTTTGTCCGTTTGCGCGGCAGCCGATGTTGCGGACGCAGTCCTCGCCGGCGCGGGCGGAGAAGACAAGTCAAGCGTATCCTGTTGCGTCGCGCCGGAAAACGCCGCCCTCGTTTCAGGTTGCGGCGCGGGTTGACGGGCGGCGGCGGGAACGTTGAGTTCCACAACGATGTCTTCAACGGACTCCACCAGTTTCGCGCCGTCGCGAATGAGCTCATGGGGGCCGCGGCTGTTGGCGAAACCTGCGGGACCGGGCACGGCAAACACTTCGCGCCCCTGTTCAGCGGCAAAATGCGCGGTAATCAGCGCGCCGCTGCCGGGCGGCGCCTCCACCACCACCACGCCCAGAGACAGGCCGCTGATAATACGGTTGCGCTGCGGAAAGTTGCCGCGCAACGCGCGCACGCCCATGGGGAAGGGCGACAGGGCGCAACCGCTTTGGGCAATGCGCTCGAGCAGGGGCACATTCGGCGCGGGAGACGGTTTGTCCAGCCCCGACGCGAGCACGGCGATGGTGCGCCCGCCCGCATCAAGCGCGCCCTGGTGCGCGGCGGCGTCAATGCCCTCCGCCAAACCGCTTATTACGGTAATGCCCCGTTCAGCAAGGCCCGCCGCCAGAGTTCGCGTAATTCGCTTCCCGTGTTCCGAGGCGCGGCGCGTACCC
>DSBB01000187.1 GCA_011046175.1 Candidatus Hydrogenedentota bacterium
ATATCAAGAACGCCATACTTCAAAAACCATGGATTCCTGTATCTGGATATTCATAAGCGTGAACGGCTAGACAGTTACAAAAATTTATCCCATAAATTTGCATTTGCCTGCCCGGGACAGGAAAATATAGGCATATCAGCATCCTTAATCGGCAGGGCAGCATCCCGCACAATGATTCTGCCCGCAATACTTTATGGATCGGACTTTCGGGAGTGTATCGCGCATCAGTACGTTCTTTGTTGCTTTTGTCGCGCCTGGAGCATTACAGGCATTTTTACGGGAGATTCTCACTTATGGATTATACGCCTATCAACCGACGTAATTTTCTAAAAAGCGCTGCGGCGGCAGCCGTATTCCCCGCCATTATTCCCGCGTCCGCGTTGGGACGCGATGGCAACACCGCGCCCAGCGAGCGCATCGTTATGGCGTCCATCGGCGTGGGCGGACAAGGCATGTATGACACGCGCGCCTTGTTCAGCATGCCTGACGTGCAATATGTCGCCGTGTGCGACGTGGATAAAAAACACTGCGCGGACGCCGCCGCAACCGTAAATGAATATTATGCGTCGCGCGCCGCAAGCGGCGCCTATTCCGGGTGCCGTGAATATCATGATTTCCGCGAAGTGCTTGCCCGCGACGATATTGACGCTGTCATGATCGCCACGCCCGACCACTGGCACGCCGTTATCAGCGTGGCGGCGGCGCGCGCCGGCAAGGACATCTACTGCGAGAAACCGCTGGCCAACTCCATACCCGAAGGCCGGGCGGTCGTGGATGCGGCGCGCCGGTACGGGCGCGTATTTCAAACCGGCAGCCATGAACGGTCCAGAGACAATGCGCGCTATGCCTGTGAACTGGTGCGGAACGGCAGAATAGGCAACCTGCATACCATTCGTGTGCAAATGCCGCTGGATCACCTTGAAATTTACGGTCAAACCCATCCGGAAATGCCGGTTCCCGAACACTTCGACTACGATTTCTGGTTGGGGCCCGCCCGCGAGGCGCCTTACACGGAAAAACGATGCCATTTCTACTTCCGGTATATTCTTGATTACAGCGGCGGCGAAATGACAGACCGCGGCGCGCATATTATTGACTTGGGTCAGTTGGGCAACGCCACCGATCACACCACGCCAATAAGCGTTGAAGGCAAAGGCACGTTCCCCCGGGAGGGACTTTTCAACACGGCGTATGAATATGACTTCGCTTTTGAATACGAAAACGGCGTTCGCTTGTTGGGCGACAGCCGCAGTCCGCGCGGCGTACGTTTTGAAGGCGATGAAGGCTGGATATTCATTCACGTGCATGGCGGCAATCTGGAGGCGGAACCTGCGTCCATCCTGCAGGAAGTCATCGCGCCCAATGAAATCCATCTCGGTCGCAGCCGCGGCCACCATTACGACTTTATCGAGTGCGTTAAGTCACGGGGCGAAACCAAAGCGCCGGTGGAAGTGGGTCATCATACCGCCACCATGTGCCACATGGCCAATATTGCCATGCTGCTTGGCAAGAAATTGAAATGGGACCCCGCCGCAGAGCGATTTGACGATGCCACGGCAAACAGGATGATGCAACCTTCCATGCGTGCGCCGTGGATATTATAAATCAAAACAGTTTTTCGCCATAAGCAGACGGCATTTGCGGGCAAGGCAATAATAGAAGGATTACAGGCTATGAATTTTGCGTCACGACAAGTAACAATGTTGATTACCGCCATAATGATTGTTACGGCTTCCCATTCCGCCCATGCAGGTGAACTTCACCAAGATATTGACGCGCTCGCATCCTATCGTTTCGGCGACTCCCGGGCGCCGTTGCAGCGCATCGCAGACGCCGTCCATGCCGCCGCGGCAGGTCTGCCGGAATCCCCATGCACCGTTGATGAACTCGAGAGTCTGTTCTCGGACATGTTGGTAAAAAACATTTCGGTTGAAGCGAAACGTTTTATATGCCGTCTTCTCGGCGAAATTGGCGGCGCGCGCGCAATTGACGCGCTTTCACAAACGCTCCGGGACGAATCGTTATTCAGCGCGGCGCTTGTCGCCCTTGAACAAAACCCCTCCAGTGAATCGGCCAACGCCTTGCTCAATGCATTGACAAATGCCACGCCTGAAAAGCGCGCCGCCATTCTTGCCGCCCTTGGGCGCCAGGGAAATCCTGATTCAATTGCGGCGTTAACAGAAGCCCTTGATGATGCGGCGCCGGCGATCATGGTCGCTGCGGCACAAGCGCTGGCCGATGTTGCGCATCCGGACGCATGTCGCGCCTTGACAGCCAAAATCATGGACGCCGCAACAGAAACATGGCTGCTGCTGGCGGACGCTTGTTTGAATTGCGCGGAAACATTGCGTGACGAAGACGCAAACGCCGCCCTGGAAATGCTTGAGAAGCTGCGACGGCCTGAATTCCCCACGCATATCCGCATTGCAGCCATTGACGGATTAATGCGGTGCAGTCCGGAAAAAGCGCGGGAACTTCTGCTTGAAGCGCTGCAGGACGACAACGCGGAACTGGCGCACGATGCGTTGATGCTGGCGCGCGTCAATCCCGCCACAGAGGTGGTTAAGGTGCTGACTTCACTTTTGCAACAGGCCGCAAACGAACGCAAACCCGCCCTGCTTTCCATCCTTTCGGATTTTGGCGACGCTTCGGCGCTTCCCGCCGTGCTGGAAATGGCAGACCATGAACAACCTGAAGTTCGACGCGCCGCGCTGCACACCATCGGCGTACTGGGCAACGCCGAGCAGACGGATTTCTTACTGGAGCGCGGCACGTCCGGCTCCGCGGCTGAGCAGCGCATTGCCCGGGAAGTGCTGGCGCGTCTGGCGGACCCCGCTACGGACGCGAAACTGCTCGCCATCGCCACGGGGCGCGGGGATGAAGCCGTCCGCATCGCAGCCATTAACGCACTTGCCGAGCGTCGCGCCGAGGATGCCGCTCAAGCGCTGTCGGCGCTCGCAATCCGTTCCGCTCCCGCCATTCGTGAAGCATCCGTAAAGGCGTTGCGCGTCCTTGCGCCGCCGGCAATGCTGCCCGACTTGCTGAAGTTGGCGGCGCCGCGCGGTCTTGAACCCATTCGCGAAGTCCTGCCCCAGACATTGGCGCAAACGGCGTTGCGCATACCGGAGCCCGCCGTTCGCGCGGATGCCGTCATCGCCGCCCTCAACAACGCCTCTGACGCCACCGTGCGCATCCTGCTGCTGGAAACATTGAGCCTTATCGGCGGCGATCAGGCCTTTGAGGCCATAAGGAGTTATCCTGAAACGACCGATACGGAAATCCGCCGCGCCGTGGTGGATACGTTGTCGCGCTTTCAGTCGCCCGAGGCGCTGGGTGAATTGCGCGGCATTCTGCTTATCGAGCGGGACGAAGGTGTTCGCGCCCGCGCCTATTCGGGCTATGTGGCCGCCCTTCGCAATGCCGCACAGATGGCGTTATACGAGGTAACTTCACACATAGAAACAGCCTGCGCCGAAGCGAAAAACACGGCTGAGAAGCGTGAATTTCTTGCGGCAATAACACAATTACCGTCGTTGGCAACCCTTGAAATTTCCCGAGAGATGACTTCAGACGATACTGTGGCGGCGGAAGCGTTGCGCGCCTTGCTGCAACTAAGCGTCGCCCTTGCAGGCGCATATCCCGATGAAGCCCGGGAAAGTTTGGAACAGGTGATCGCCGCAAAAGCCGCAACGGACGCCATGCTTCAGGAAGCGCAACAGGCGCTGAACTTCACAACCCGTTTCGACGGACATATTATGGCATGGGCGGTTGCGGGACCTTATTATGAAGCGAACACGTCTGCGGAGGCTCTTTTCAGCCGGGAGTTCCCGCCGGAAGTGAATGCGGACAATGCCAACTGGCGTATCCTGCGAACGTTCCCCGACGCCGAACCTGCGTATGCCCTCGAATTGGACCGCGTAATTGGCGGCGACGACCGCGTCGCATTCCTGCGCACCAAAATTACTGCGGCGGAAGAGGGCGACGCCGTTCTGGAACTGGGCACTAACGACGGCTGCCGTGTCTGGTGGAACAACACACTTGTTCACGGCGTCAACACCGGCCGCGCCCTCGTTCCCGGAGAAGACAAGGTGACGGTACAACTGACGGCGGGTGAAAACGATCTGATGATCGCCGTATTTCAACATGGCGCGGCATGGCGCGCCACGGCGCGGCTGGTTGATCAAAACGGGCAGACGCTGCCGGGCATTGTATGTCGTCCCGCTATCGCAGAATAACGTTACCAAAGCCATAGTCCCCATCCAACTTCTTGTTTTTCAGCCTATTGAAAAACACTATGCCGCGCCATCGCCTCTATGGCACAATAGTAGCCGGTTCAGGGTTGCGGCCTGCATGATTCAATCGGGCCTATGCTGACGGAGACACAGGATATGCGCTCAGGAAAAACGCTTGAAGATACCATAGTGAAATATTGCATAAACAAGGGGATTACCCTGGCAACTGCGGAATCCTGCTCGGGGGGGTTGATCGCTCACCGTATTACAAATGTGCCCGGTTCCTCCGCAGTCTTTTCCGGCGGGATAGTCGCTTACGCGAACGAGGTCAAAATGAAATGGCTCGGCGTACCCCAAAATGCGCTTTCAACCTACGGTGCGGTAAGCGAACCCGTGGCGCTGTCCATGGCGGAAGGGGCCCGCAACGGCTTAAACACAGACTATGGCGTCGCGGTGACCGGCATAGCCGGGCCGGACGGCGGCACGAAAGAAAAACCGGTGGGAACCGTTTATATTGCTGTGGCGGAACCATCAGGCACACACGCAACACGGTGTCATTTCTCCGGCGATCGCGCCGCGATCAAAGCCCAAACTTCCGAAATGGCCCTGACCCTTTTGCGGGAAGCGCTGGGGGCGTCATGAGCGCTGATTTCGTCCATTTGCATGTTCATTCTCATTACAGCCTGCTGGACGGATTGATCAAACCCGGGCCACTACTGGAACAATGCGCCGAATACGGCATGGAAGCGTGCGCCATCACCGACCACGGCAATCTGTTCGGGTTGCTTGAATTCTATACCACCGCCAAGAAGATGAATATCAAACCCATCCTTGGCTGTGAGGTCTATGTGTCGCCCACGGACCGTTTTGACAAGTCCGCCAAAACGCCAAGAGACGCCTGCAACCGTCTGCTTTTGCTCTGCGAAAACGAAACGGGCTATCACAATCTCTGCAAATTAAGCACCACCGCGCATCTCGAGGGATGGCATTACAAACCGCGCGTGGACGCCGAGACGCTGGAAGAATACAAAGACGGGTTAATCGCCGCGAGCGCGTGTTTGAACGGTCGCATCCCCTCGCTGCTGCTCGCCAATCAACCCGAGGCGGCGGAAAAGGCCCTTGACCAATACATCGGCATTTTTGGGCGTGATAACTTCTGCATTGAAATCATGAACCACGGCATGCCGGAGGAAGAAAAAGTGAATCCCATGCTTTGGGATTTGGCGCAAAAACACGGGCTTGCCGCCATCGCCACAAATGACGCCCATTATCTCAACCGAGACGATGCTGAAGCGCATGAAGTGCTGCTTTGCATCCAGACCAAGAAAAATCTCGATGACCCCGACAG
>DSBB01000086.1 GCA_011046175.1 Candidatus Hydrogenedentota bacterium
GCATTGTTGTTGCTCGTGCTGTTGCATCAACTTGGCGCGCCCCGGTTTGTCAAAGCGACGGCGCCGCTGTTTTTTGTAACTCATCCGCTTCATACGGAGGCGGTGGCGTATATCAGCGGACGCGCCGATATGATGTCCGCCATTGGAATCTTCGGCGCGTTGTGTTTTGCCGTCAGTGTCATACGTCTCGAACACCCGTTTTCGGGAACAATGGCGGCGACAGTTTTTTTTGTTGCGGGATTGCTCAGCAAAGAGTCCACACTGATTTACCCCGTGTTGCTTGCTATTGTTTTTGCCGCTGTCATTACGGACAAAGAACGCAAGTCTGTTGCGGCGGAAGAGGAAGTGCCGCCGTTATGGCGTTTCATGCCCCTTGCCGCATCGGGTGTCGTTCTGACTGTTTATATGATACTGCGGGCGACCGTATTACGGTTTGCGCGCGGACAATCTTCCGTGGCTCCGTCTTTATCAACCCGTCTTGTGGAAACCTTTCAATCGTTGGGAGTCTACGCCAAACTGCTTTTCATTCCGACGGGTCTTCACATGGAACGGACCCTGCACAATGTTTCAGCCTTGTATATCTTGGCGGGCGGTTTGTTTTTTGCTCTTCTTATTGCCGCCATAACCGTTTCCTGGCGTTTGGGACACAAGCGGATTGCGGCGGGTTTTGCCTGGTTCCTGGCGGCGTGGTTTCCTGTCTCCGGCATATTCCCCCTGAATGCGCCCCTGGCGGAACACTGGATGTATGTTCCCATGGCAGGTTTCTGGTGGTCGCTGATGGAGATTGTCCGCCATGTATGCGGGAATAATACAAGACGGCTGAAGGCGGCGTATGCCGGCGCGTTCCTTTTATGCGTCGTATTTATCGCCGCGACGGCGCAGCGCAATCTCGACTGGCATGATAATGAACGTTTGTTCCGGGCAACCCTCGAACAAAATCCGAATACGATGCGGGTACATTACAACCTCGCGGTCACCTATGACAGTATCCAGGAGAACTACGCCGGCGCGCGCAGGCATTATGAGCGGTATCTGGAATTGCGGATGCGCGAACAGGAAAGACAGACGGCGGCGCGTCCCGCGCTGACCGGCGATGATATTGAAGTGCGTCTGTCGTTGGGGCGCGTTTTGATGCATTTGGGCGAATACGAGGCGGCAGTGAACGTCCTTGTGCCCTTGAAGCAATTGGCGGAAATTGACGTCTGGCGCCCCGCCGCCGCTATGGCCGCCGTCGAGACAGGGAAAGCGCTCCTTGCGTTGGGTGATATCGGGCAGGCGCACATGTATTTTCAGGAAGCGTTGACTATTGACCCGGAACTGTATGAAGAGGTGGAGAATATCTTGAGCGGCATGCCTTTTTATGACGGGTATTAACAAACAAGCCGAACGATATGCTCCAATCAGCTCCGAGGAAGGATATTTTCCATGCTGCATGCTCTTTTGGAAGCGCCGGGGACAATCGCCGTGCGCGAAACGTCTGTTCCACAAATAAATGATGATTCTGCCCTGCTAAAGGTGGAATCTGTCGCCGTATGCGGCTCCGATCTGCGCATCCTGAACCACGGGAATCCGCGGGTGACGCTGCCCGCCGTCATGGGACATGAAGCGGCGGGGGTGGTGGTGAAAACCGGTCAAAATGTCACCCGCGTGAAGGAAGGCGACCGTGTTGCGCTGGGCGCAGTTGCGGCAGTAAGCCTGCTGGTGGGCGGCATCGGCATCATGAACATCATGCTGGCGTCAGTCACGGAGCGTACTCGCGAGATCGGAACACGCCTCGCCATCGGGGCGCTGGAACGGGAAGTATTGCTGCAGTTCCTCGTGGAAGCGGTTGTCTTGTCTTCGGTGGGCGGCCTGATCGGCATTGGCCTGGCGCTTCTTGCCGCTGTACTCATGTCCAGTTTTTTGCAGGTGCCCTTTGTATTGAATATACCCATCATCCTGGTCGCTTTCCTGTTCTCCGCCGCCATAGGCGTGATATTTGGTTATTTCCCGGCGCGAAAGGCGGCGAGGCTGAACCCCATTGAGGCACTGCGCTATGAATGACAAGTATCGGATACAAGTACATCTTTCCGTGGTCATGGTTATAGCGGCGGGCATTACCGCATGCAGGACAGGTCCCGACTATGAACGCCCGAAGTTGGATATGCCAGACCGTTACAAAAGCGCTGGTGGCGAAGCGATGCAGCAGGAAATGGATAGGGAGTGGTGGCGCCTGTTCGGGGACCCGGAACTCGACCGGCTTTGTCAAGCAGCTCTCGACGGCAATCCGGGACTGGAAGCGGCCATGGCGCGCGTGGAACAGTCTCGTGCTTCCGCATCTTATGTAAAGAGCGCTTTCTACCCTGTCATCACAGGAGGCGCATCGGCAAATCGTTCGGAAATACCGGTGCAAACCATGTCGTCCGATTCGGACACGCTCTCAGAAATTTCATCGTCGCTGGGCCAGGTGACGAGTCTTCTTAGCGCAGTCAATACGCTGGCACAGGGGCAAATCCCGTCGCTGGGTTCCACCGGCGTCAGCCAGTCCACCACATTGGGCACAGGCGCGTCCTCAAATATCAGCAACAGCTTCCGGATACCCTTTGATCTGTCCTATGAAATTGATTTGTGGGGGCGCTCGCAGCGCTCCTACGAAAAGGCGCAGGCCGAGATGCAGGCTCGCGTTTATGACTACGAGGTGGCGCGGCAGACGCTTTTGGCGGACATTGCCCGCAGCTATTTTAACCTTCGCCTGCTGGACACGCAGAAACAAATTCTCAACCAGAACCTTGCGCTGTACACGGAACAAGCGCAATTGACGCGGCAGCAGTATGAGGCTGGGCTTGTTAATGAGACAAATGCACTGCAGGCCGAGATTCAACTGGAAACAACACGGACACAGGCCATCAGTACGGAGCGGCAACGCGGAACAGACCCTCATTTCAAGCGAACTATCCGAGGCGCAAGTCATCAACGAGCAACTTGTCGCAACCGTGCTGCTCATCAAGGCAATCGGCGGTGGATGGCATAGTTAATGCCGAAAGGATGCCGTCATGCCTGTTGCGTTGTTATTGCCGCAACAGCCACGCCTCGCCCAGTTTTGAATGCTGCCGCCGGTTCAGGTGCGATTCCTCAATGGCTCTGACTTGCCTTCATACCTGAACACTGGTATGATAACAATATCATCTGGTCTTACATACAGGGACCGGTAATGGCGCAAACCAAGTCGGGCAAACAAAATGAAGCCGCGTGTTTATATAGAAACAACTATTCCCAGTTTTTACTATGAGATGCGAAATGCGCCTGAAATGACAGCCAGAAGAAACTGGACCAGGCAATGGTGGAGCAAATATCGCAGTTGCTATAGGCTCTTAACAAGTGCCGCCGTGATCGCAGAGCTTAAGGAAGGCGATTACGAAGCGCGGGATGACGCCGTGAGACTTATGTCGCGGATTCCACTGCTGGAAATACCTGACGAAATAGCGGATGTCATTGATTTTTATCTGGCTAATCATCTTATGCCTCGAGAGCGCCTTGGAGACGCCTTGCATCTGGCCTTGGCGTCTTTTCACAAATGCGATTTTCTGTTGACATGGAACTGCAGACATATCGCCAACGCCAACAAATTCGAGCATATTCGCATTATCAACGCGCGTCTGGGCCTTTTTGTTCCGTCTCTGGTAACGTCGATGGAACTTTGCATGGAGGACATATCATGAGGGACGAAACACTGGAACGTATCTGGAAGCAGCGACAGGCAATATCGGAAAGATGCGATTACGACAGCCATAAATTGGTGCGCTATTACCAAAAGCGCAGCCAGACTGGCGCAGGGAAAGGGAAAAAAACTGCGCTTCGGTCGGGTTCAAACAAATAACGATAACTTGCCGCTTTGGTCGTTAACACGTTTTAGGAGTGGGGGAAACGGGATCGTTTGAACGCTATTGCCGCAACAGCCACGCTTCGGCCAACTTTGAATGCTGTCGCCAGTTCAGGTGCGATTCGTCTATGGGGTCGAATGCAATTTCGAGCGCGCCTGTGGCGCTTAACGCGGCGGGTATGGGAAATTCCTTCACTTCGCGTTCATACAGGGACGGGATGAGCGCAACGCCGTTGGCGCGGGGACGCGCCTCGCCGTAGCCGTACAGCCGCAACACATACGCGGCGCTGCGGTCGAGTCCGTCGTAGCGCAAGGTCAACGGGAAGTTCATGGTTGTCTGCCAGGCCAGACGGGCGCGGCTGAATCCCTGTTCCCACCAAGCCGCTTCCGGGTTGCCCGCGCGTTCCATGAGCGGGTCGGTATTGAGTCCTTCCGTGCGCTTCACGTGCGGCGAATGTCCCACATGGCCGATATTGTCGTACCAAGAACCCGCGCCGGGGTTCGCCCACGCGGCGAGAACTGCGAGCGCGGCAATCCGCGCCTCCTCATCAGGCATTTCCCGCACCTTCTTGAATTCGTCTTCAAGCCACCAGCGGTTGTTCAGCGGATAATCAAGGAAATCAAGGCTGCATCCCCGTTCGTAAGCGCTTGCGTTGTATTTTTCCACGCTGGTCTGCATGCCTATGGAATGGTACAAGGCGTCAAACAGCGCCACCACGCGTTGCCGCAGTTGTGGTTTGCACGGTGCCGTCTCCGCTTTCTGCATCGTTTCTATCGCGCGGGTCATGGCTTCTTCGGCGCCGACAGCGGCGGCTTGCGCCAACAGTTCATTCGCTTTTTCTTCAAGGAGCGTTTCGTAAATCAGGCGTTCTCGCGTGTAAGCGTCATAATAGGCGCGCGCCAGAAAGGTCTGCCAACGCCAGTTGTCGGCGAGTTCGGGCGCGGCCTGCTCCAACTGCTGCCACAGGGCAAGCGTCGCCGCTACGCCGCCGTTTTCAGCGAGGGAGCCTTCCCAGTTTTTCTCCAAAGCAAGAATGCCGTCGGCGCTCTTTTCCGCCACTGCCGCCCCGAAGAAGAAGCGGGCGTATTCGAGTAGCATGTCGCGCACGTCGTGGTCGGGGTTCCAGCCGCGTAGCGACCACACGACCTTGTTCAAGTCGTCGTTTATACCGTCGGAATAACTGATGAACCCCACCGTATCCGGCGCAAAGGTGTTGTGTATGAACGCATAGAAAACGGGCTGCGGGTTGATGGGTTCCCGTCCCAGCGTTACTGCGAAGGCCGGGTCCCACCACGGCACGGGATATTGGCACCGCACCGTGTGGGTAATGTCGGGATAATGACGAACGGGATAGTCCTTTGTCAACCGGCGGCGCGTTTCGGGCACGGACGGGCTGCCCGGCCCCGAAACGAGTCCGCCGAACCATTCCGGCTTTTCCGTTTCAATCCAGCGATAGATGTCTTCGCATTGCTCCGGGGTAAACCACTGCAGCGACAGCCAGATTTTCCCGGCGCGGTGGTGTTTGCGCAGCCGCTTCGCCAAATCCTCCAGAAAAGGCAGCACCAGTTCCGGCGGATTGGCGCCCGGATCGCCGCCCGGGAAAAACACGCCCGTCAGTTCCGGACACTCCTTGTATAATTGCTCATGCTCTTTGAGATGGGCGGCGCGCTTTTCCGCATCCGACAAGTCAAACACTGCGGGCGTCCATATCC
>DSBB01000327.1 GCA_011046175.1 Candidatus Hydrogenedentota bacterium
TAATTTTCCCACACGGCGGCGGCCATAAACGAGCCGTCGGCAGAAACGGCCGCCGTAAGCCAGTTGCGCTTCGCTGTCGCCATGACAGTTGACCATGTGTTGCCGCCGTCGCGCGACACATATAAATAACCGTCGTAAACGGGCGATAGCAACACCTGACCGTCTGCTGAGGAAGCCAGTGCGCGCCACTGCCGTGTGCCCGCTTGATCGCGCACCTGCCAGGTGTCTCCCCCGTCGGAAGAAGTGTAAATATGGCCGCCATATACCACCGCCGCCAAATGCATACCATCGGCTGAACTCGACACAAAATACCACCACCTTGGCATGTCTGTAATATGGGACGTCCACGTGACGCCGCCGTCGTCGGAAGTATACAAATAATTATCATACGCCGCCGCAACCAATCGCATGCCATCCGCTGATGACGCTATGGCACGCCAGTGCCGGTTGCTGGCTGCCGTGCATTGGGTCCATGATTCGCCCCAATCCGATGAGGTAAAGATATAGCCGTTTCGAACCGCGGCGGCAAGATTCTGACCCGTGCCGGATGACGCCACGTCCCGCCATTCATAGGAACCTGAATAGAGTTGTTGCGTCCATGTGACGCCGCCGTCTGCCGACGTGTACACATAATCGCTTTGGGCGGCTGCAACCAGATGCATACCGTCATCGGACGATGCGATGCCGCGCCAAAGCAACGCGTCTGATCCCGGCTGTTCCACCCAGGTGACGCCGCCGTCGGAGGAGGTGAATATATTGTGCCCGGACGCGGCTGCGACAATTCTTTGACCGTCCGCCGAACACGCCAGTGACTGCCACGTGCGCGGCGCATCCGTGAGACGGGCATTCCAAGGCGCCGCAATGCCGAGCCCTTCAAGGGTTATTCTCTGACCGCTATTTTGCGCCAGTTGCCATCCCCCGGCGCCCATACCGCGTATCCGAATCACGTCGCCCGCGGTTAAGTCGCCCGACTCCGGCAATGCCAAGACAGCCTTGTTGGCGGTATTAACCAGATAGCCGGTGTTCGGCGCCGCCGCCACCGACGCCGCGTTTACCACCTGCCATTGCAGCAACGGCTCCGTTGCCGTGGCAATGAGATTGTCCGTTTCGGTTTTTGTATATACGCTGTCTGCATCTGCTTTCAAGGCCAAGGCCGTATCTGTTTCGCCGCGCGAATATACGTCCGCCGCATCCGCTTTCAAGGCCAGCGCCGCATCTATGTCGTTGCGCAGATACACCTCAGTGTTGTCCGGCTTGTTGTCCAACTGTAATTGGATATTGCCCGTAACGCCGGAGAGCGACTCGAACTCCGCGTCGGTTATCGCGCCCGCGCCCACGTCTCCGACGGCGACAAAATCGGCGGCGCCTGTGCGAACGGCAAACGGCACGCTGCGCACGGGAATTCTTCCGGCGAAGATGTCCGCGCCGTCAATGCCGTCAGGCGGATCGCTGCTGTCAATCGCCAGTTCATACCATGCCGTTCCCGACGCGGCCACACTGACCGGCAAGGTCAGTTCAATTACAAACAGGCCTTCGAGTGATACTTCAATCGTGCCGGTTATTGGCCCGCCAAGACTGGCGCCGCCGCTTGCGGCGTCAAAAAATTCAACATTGTAATCCCGCATTCCATACAACGGATTACCGGCGGCGTCCAGCAGCTGTCCCCGTATGGCGACCTGCTCCGCAACCTGGCCATGAGAAGGCACGGCACAGCAGAGCGCGAACACACTAAAAACTTGAATGATGCGTTTCAGGCGCATAATATTCCCTCTCTTTTGCGGCCATACACAAGAAAGAGCAATAATAGAATTGGCAACAACAGCCACGCGAACGATACAGGCAGCGCGCTTTCCACAACAATATAATTTTCCTTGCTCACAGTACGGCTGTCGCCGGCGGTGGAAACGGTCAGCGTCACCGTGTACGCGCCCGGCTGTTCGAAAACATGCTCGGGATGTTGTTCAAAGCTGTTTTGGCCATCGCCAAAATCCCACTCCCAGTCTATTATGGGATAAATTCCACCGCCGGACAAATCGGTAAACTGAACCGTCAAAGGGGGCACGCCCGTGGTGGGAACAGCGCTGAAGTCAACCGTCAACTCCTCTTTTCCCGCGCCCAGATGCAGCGGGTTCATTATAAGCGCGGCATTTTCCCCGTTGAATTCAACGTTTCCCGCCTCTCCGGCGCCCGCCAGAACCGCCATGCTCCCGTTGGCGTTGCCCGCCCGTGTTGCGCCCCAGTATTCAATGGCGGCGCCATGCACCACGCCGCCGCTGCCGTTCGCGCGCTGCGCCAGAACAACAGGCGCCGACGGCGCAATCATGCACAGCGTGAATCCCACGCCTATGGCGAAAGCCCAACGGAACATTTTTTTCATATCGCATATCCTTCACTGTGTATTTTACCATGAAATACGCTTCGGAAGAAGGTTGCTCGCCGCGTTTGTCAAGGGACACCACTTGTTGTACTGAATTGTTTAGTTGCGCTTGCCCCATGAATTGCAGTATAAATGAGCGGTGACTTCAAGGAGTATTCCAAGTTGCGATGTTAACGGCAAGGAGCATACCATGAAAAAATGTGAGTTGTTTGCCTCGTACGGGCAAGGTGTTATGTTTGTGGCAGTGTTGGCGGCGGCGGCAATGGTTTGGGCGCAAGGACAACGCGAAGACGCGGCAGGGCCGGAAAGGGACGAGACCATGTTGGACATTTCTAAACAATCTTTTGGAATTACACTTGACGGGGAGGTGGTGGACTTATATTCCCTGACCGCCGGCCCCGATTTCAAAGCTGAGATATTAACGCTTGGCGGCATTATTGTGTCGCTTCAAACACCTGACGGCAAAGGGAATATGGCGGACATCGTCCTGGGCTTTGATGATCTGGAATCCTACATGGGCAAACATCCCTATTTTGGGGCCATCGTGGGGCGATACGGCAATCGTATCGCGCAGGGCAAGTTTACGCTTGACGGCAAGGAATACACACTGGCCCAAAATGACGGCGCGAATCATTTGCATGGCGGGGTTCGCGGTTTTGACAAGGCGATATGGGAAGCCGAGCCGTTGCGGCGCAAGGACGCCGTGGGACTGAAGTTGACCCATGTCAGCCCGGATGGTGACGAAGGATACCCCGGCAACCTCTCATGTACGGTTACCTACTGGGTTACCAGGGCGAAAACCATTGAAATCGAATATGAGGCGCGAACAGATGCGCCAACGCATGTCAATCTCACAAACCATAGTTATTTCAACCTTGGCGGCCATGACGCGGACAGCATCCTCGACCATGAACTGACGTTGTTCGCGGATTATTTCATCCCTGTTGATGAAACATTAATTCCCACGGGTGCGTTGCAGCCGGTTGACGGCACACCGTTGGATTTCCGCAAACCGACCATGATAGGGGCGCGCATTGAGGAAGAACATGAACAATTGGTGTACGGCATCGGTTATGACCATACTTTTGTGATTGACCCCGAATGCAACGGGAAACTGAAACGCGCCGCCCATGTGCATGATCCCGTCAGCGGAAGAGTTATGGAGGTATGGACCACGGAGCCGGGCGTGCAGTTTTATTCCGGCAATTTCCTCGATGGCTCTAATATCGGCAAAGGAGGCGTGGCTTATAAACACCGGCAGGGATTCTGTCTGGAAACGCAGCATTTCCCGGACACGCCGAACCAACCGAATTTCCCAAGCACCGCGTTGCGCCCGGGCGATGCCTACAAGACCAGAACGGAATACCGTTTTTCAGCAAAATCAAATTAATTTTCGGCGTCGCCGTGTTTTTATTTCTGTTGACGCGCATACCGAGAACCCGCTAGGAGCAGTACCTTCATGAGCAAAGTAAAAGCCCCGCCCCCTCGTAAAGACGTGAGAACCGGAGACACATGGAACCTCGCCCTTATCTTCAAGAGCAAAAAGGAGTGGGAGAAGGCGTTTGACAAGTTGGAGTCCAGTCTGAACGCCTTTGAACGTTTTCGCGGCAAACTGGGACGCTCCGCAAGGACGCTTTTTCAATGCGTTGATTTTTCGCACAAATATAATCAACTGTTGGAAAAGGTGGCCGCCTATGCGCAACTGAAATACTGTGAAGACATCACTGTGCCTGACAGCCAGGCCATGGTGGCCCGGGTCACCCATTTGGCCATGCACGCAAATGAAAAGTCGAGCTATATCACGCCCGAAATACAGGCCATACCCAAGGCTAAAATGGCGGCTTTTCTGAAAGAACCGATCCTGAAACCATATCGTTTCACATTGGAAAAAACGCTGCGGTACAGGCCTCATATCTTGTCCCAGAGCGAGGAACGTTTGCTGGCGATGCAGGGCGAGATTACTGGGACCCCGTCGCGCATTTTTGATCAACTTACCGATGCCGACATGAAATTTGGCGCGGTTCAGGATGAATCGGGCAACAACGTGGAAATTACGCACAGTTCTCTACGTTCTTTGCTCGAGTCGCCCAAAAGAGCAGTAAGAAAGGAAGCGTTTCACAAGTATTACGGCGCCATCCAAGCACATGAAAACACGTTGGCCGCGGCATTGAACGGGTCTGTTCTGCAGGACATATATTATGCGCGCGCGCGGAATTATCCGTCGGCCCTTGAGGCCGCTTTATTCGACGACAAAGTGCCGGTTGCGGTATATGACGCGTTGATTTCCGCAATACGAAGTGCCAGCCCCGTAGTTCATAAGTATCTGGCATTGCGAAAGCGCGCCCTGCGCCTGAAGTCTTTGCATGCATATGACAACTACGTGCCGATTGTAAAAACCAAGCCCGTCCATATCCCTTATGATGAGGCCGTGCAAATGATTTGCGAAGCAATGAGCCCGCTGGGGGATGAATATGTCAAAACAATGCGCAAAGGACTTACGTCGGGAAGATGGGTGGACCGGTATGAAAATCGAAACAAGGAAAGCGGCGCCTTTTCGTACGGCTGTTACGGATGTCAACCGTATATTCTGATGAACTACCAGGAAAAGGTGCTCGACAGCGTGTTCACGCTTGCCCATGAAGCAGGGCATTCGATGCATTCATGGTTCAGCATGAACCGCCAACCCTATCAGTACGCCCACTATCCCATTCTCCTGGCAGAAGTGGCTTCCACGGTGAACGAACAACTGCTAAGCCATTATCTCCTTGAGAAGGCTGAATCCAAAAGAGACCGTATCCTGCTAGTCAACAAAAAAATTGACGAAATTCGGGGAACCATTATTCGCCAAACGATGTTTGCCGAATATGAAAAAGTCATCCATGCCATTGCGGAGGCAGGCGCGCCGGTAACGCTGGAAACGTTTCGCAAGGAATACCGAAAATTGCTTGACGCCTATTTCGGCGCGGCTTTTGTTGTGGACCCCGTCTCGGAACTCGAGGGATTGCGCATTCCGCATTTTTACCGCGCATTTTATGTTTACAAGTACGCCACCGGACTTTCGGCTGCGATAGCCATAGCCAAACGAATTGTGGCCGGTGGCGTCAAACAGCGGGACAAATACCTGGAATTTTTGTCGGCAGGCGGCTCGCAATATCCCTTGGATACGCTGAAACGTGCCGGTATTGA
>DSBB01000170.1 GCA_011046175.1 Candidatus Hydrogenedentota bacterium
GTTTCATTTGGCGGCCTTTGCCGGTGTTCACGGTTTCTTCAAACTTGTGGCGTTTTATGCCGCCGTGCAGGGAAATCCCGCCGGCAGAATACGCGCCCTGCCGTGGCTGGCGCTTGCGGGTGTTTCCTGCGTGGTCGGTTACGGCGTTGGAGAACGGTATTGGGAATATATTCAGTTGGAGCAACCACGGATGGCCGCGGAAATTGCGCCGCATGTTGTTGGCGACACTTTTGCCAACGCTTTTCCCGCCCCCGAAAATACCCGCATGATAATGGCAATGGAAGATGGAACTGGCGAAATAATTTCGTTTTATTGCGCCCCGCTCCGGGGGCAGGAGGAAAAGTTTCCCGACACGATATTTGTCATCCTTGAAGCATTTGACGGCATTGTTGACAGTCAACAGGAGATCACCCGGGACGCCGTCGCCTCAATAAGACGAACCGTAACGGTTGAGGAAAACGGTTGGACGGAATTCCGATTGAATCGTTCCGATATTCCCAAAAACACAGAATCCCTGATATTGTCCTGGAGCGAGGGCGAGGAGGACAGCATCGAGTATCTGCTGGGCTTGGCAAAAAATCCTGATTCGGGACGCACCCTGTTGGTTAGCGGTCCATGGCAGCATACCAGTACAATCAAACAACGAAGCCCGGGGGTGGTGATTGTTGTCATCGAAGGCCTGGGCGCGGAAAATATGAGTTTGTACGGGTATCACCGCAACACCACGCCATTCCTTGACGAACGCGCCGGAAGCATGATTGTGTACGAGGAGGCCTATACGCCGTCGCCGCATACGCAGGCCGCGTGCATGAGCGTGCTAACCGGATTGAATCCGCTGGCGCACCGGTATTATGAATCTCTTGCCGGCCCGCTCCCGGAAGGCGTCAAAACATTGCCGGAAATCCTGCGTGGACAAGGGTACCATACCATTGCCTTCACCGAGGGACGCGGCCCGGACGCGCATGATCTTCATTACGGTTCCGGTTTCGAGCGAGGATTCATCCTCTTCAATGATTACTTTCCCACGGAAATACATGCACGAAACCTAGAAGCAACAACACCCGCGCGGCCAGTGCCCGCCGGCGCATGGCTTACGCTCCAGAATGCGGCGGATTGGATTGAAAACCACGGTGACAACCAGTTTTTGGTGTTTATTCGTCTTCGGGAATTGCGCAACCCCGTACAATTGCCCCGTTACGGAAACGGCTTTATCGGACACGGGCGCGTTCCTGATCCCGTTGACATATACGATACCGCCGTCATGTATGTAGACAAACAAGTAAGCGCTTTTATTGATCGTATTCATAATATGCCGGAAGGGCAGCGTCCCGTCCTGATAATTACCTCCTCATACGGCTTCGACTTCACTGAACCGGGCAGGGGCGCCTGGCGCCGAGGCGGGCCGCCCCGGCGAACACTGCACGAATCCTCTTTGCGCATTCCCCTGTTGCTCGATGTGCCTGCCCGTTACGGAAGCGTACAGAAACATCCCGTTTCATTGGAAGATGCGGCCGTTACTGTTGCAGCGCTTACAAACGTGAACCTGCCTCATGACAAAGACGGCGTCAATATTTTGGGCAGCGCCGGGATACGGGAATGCATCTCCATGACCGGCGATCCAATCGCCTTGTCCATGCGCACCGGACGCTGGCGGTTCACATGGCAGTCCGGATTATCACCCTACACAATGGAGTCGGTGGAACCTCCGACTGTCATTGAGTTTATTGACGTATCGCGCTACAGGAGCAACCTTGCGCCGGTTGACAATATCCGGCGCGAACCAAAACTTGTGGAGGCGTTTACACAACAGCTCCGCACTTTCCTCTACGGGTATCAACGGCCAAACGAGACCATCGCGGCGCCAATATTGTAACATTGGGCGCGGAATGCGCGTGTTGCATGTAGTGTTGAAAGACCCGCATATTCGACAACCCAATGCTTCCGCCCGTCATGTCGTCCAGCGGCCCGGTGGCGGCAAAACGGGCGGTTCGTGTTGCGGCGTGTCCGGCGGCGCTATCCTGTCGAGCATCGTATCGAGGGTCTGCGCCAAATCCCTGATGAAGAATGATGTCGGTGAAAAATAAGCGGCTTTCCGGGCGTGGTCGCGCGCCAAACGCAATACGGGAATGGAGGTTTTCTGTGGCATCCCCGCTTCCTCGGCTTCAACAACCGTTCTCAACAGCGCCAATGCCGTGTCGCAATGCAAGGTGGCCTGAAAATCTGAGGGAGTCATGATGTCGGCAAGAATACTCATGTCGCCTTCCAAGTCAAACAGATAGCGCGCCATGTCATATTGCCCCTTCGCAATGGTCAGCGACGGTTTCTCACGCTGCTGATGGCATTTCCCAAACAAGTAATGGGCCACGGGATTACGGGGATGGGCCAACAGATATTCGCGAACGAGAGGGAAGGCGCTATTGTACTCGAGCGCCTCGCAATGATTCCATGCTTTTAAGAGCAGCGCGTCGTCCGGACGCTTTCCGCACGCAGACGCGCCAAAAACCGCAACAACGGCGACAAAACAGCAGAATTGGGCCATGTAAAGGAAACGAGTCATGCCTGTTCCTTTCACCACCGGGGACGCAACCGGAAGAACCCCGTTGCCGTGCCCACGCGCGCAAATACGGACACTTCGGAGGGCTTGCGCGCTTTGACCTTCTCCACAGCCTCTTCAAAATCGTCCAGTCCGGTCACCGGATAATCGCCAAGCGTCATTATGATGACTCCCGGTTGTATCCTTGCCAAATGCGCCGGGCCGCCCGATATGACGCGGCGCACAATCACACCGCTCACATCCTCGCCCAGATTCAACAGAATGCGCAGGTCCCGCGTAATTTCACGGACCACCAAGCCAAATGTTTCATCGGTGTATTCTTCAGCGTCCAGGGCGCTGCGGGGACGCAATCCCAAGGTCGCATGAATTGTCTTTTCTGCGCCGTCGCGCAACAAACCCAATTCAACCACTTTGTTCGGTTCTGATTCTCGCACCATTTTGGTGAATACAAACACATCCCTGTCAATGGTGGCGCGAACGGGAATTCCGTCAAAGCGCAGAATGATATCGCCGGGCGCGAGCCCCGCTTCGGCGGCAGGCGAGTCCGGAACCACCGTGCTGACTATCAGGCCGCCCGCCTCTTCCATGCCCCAGTATGCCGCATATTCTTCCGTAAGCGGTTGCGTGAACACACCCAGCCACGCCTCTTCATCGCGCATGGCCCCCGCTGAAATATCGGGAGGAGCGTCCACATGATGAATGAACAGGTCTGTTTGAAAAACAAGTGGATGGCCGGGACGCGCCAATGCGTCGCCCCCTTCATTACGCCCCAAGTCGAAGCCGCTTATGCCCACGACTTCACCTTGTGCATTAACAACGGGACTGGTGACAAACCCGAGGCGCAGCCCTGAAGTAAGGCAATAGGTGATGCGCGGTTCTTCCAGCACAGCGCAGACGCGATCTGTCACCACCGCGCGTTGAAAATCCAGTGTTTCCCCCAAGACGCCCACCAATGCCACAGGTTCGCCCAAGGACAATCGGCTGCCCCGCTGAAACCGAACAAACGGAAGCGTCAGCGGCGCTTCGCACTGAATTCGGAGAAACGACAGATTAATATCCTGTGGCTTCTCCAACAACACGGCGGCATATTGCGTTTCCTCGCCGCCGCGTCTCACATGCGCGCGGAAATTAAACGCGTGGATATTCTCAATCTGCAAATGCCCGTTGGTGATGAGAAGCCCGCCAGGGGAAACAATCAACGCAACAGCATTGCCATTTTGACGTTTCTGCTCGCCGGTTCGAGGGTCCGTCGCCTCCTGGGTGAATGTGAGTGTGCATATCGCCTCATGCAGTTGGTCGTATATTTGGCGCAAGACCTCCTGTTCAAAACATACCGCACCAGCGGGCGAAGCAAGAAATGTACATGCCGCAAGGAAGCCGCTAATCAACGTAATCAGGTATTTCTTTTTCAACAGATTCCGTTCCTTCTGTCTCTGTGTTGATAAGCACAAAGCGTGTAACAGCGCCGCGTTTGACAAACAGCATAACAAGCCGCTGTTTTGCTTCAAGCCGTTTTTGGTATGCCAGATTAAACTCGGAAAGCGTATGAACAGGCTCTTGGTCCATATCGAGAATAATATCACCTTGTGAAAGCCCGGCCTTGTCCGCGATACTGCCGGGCATGCTTCCTGAAACCAAAACGCCTGTTCGCCCCTGCAACTGAGCGCGTCTCGCCAATTCGGGCGTGAGTTCGGCTACAGTGAAGCCCCATTCGGGAAATTCCATTTGGGAACCTTTCAACGCAGGCCTTTCTTCTGTCACCACCTCAATATCCAACGCTTCATCGCCCCTGAGAATATGCAACACCGCTGGTTTGCCGATGGGAAGGTCGGCTATGGATTTGCGCACTCCGGGAAGATCCTCTTCGAAGCGCGCATGTACTTCCTGGTTGTTGATACGCGCCAGTAAATCACCTGGACGCACCCCGGCATCCTGCGCCGGCGACAGTGGAGAGACATCGGCAACAACAACCCCCCGCATGGCCGGGTCATCCGTTTTGGCCGCGATTTCCTGGAAATGAAGTCCCATCCAGCTGCGGCGAACGCGGCCGGTCTGGATGATGGCGTCTATCACTTCCCGCGCCACGTCAATCGGAATGGCAAAACCGACGTTTTCCGCGCCGCTCAACAATCGGGAGTTAACGCCGATAACTTCCCCGCGCAGGTTGACCAGGGGACCGCCGCTGTTGCCCGGATTAATGGCCGCGTCAGTTTGTATCCAGTTGTTATAAGGAGCAATCAGCCCCTCGGCACCGCCGAGATAACGGTCCGGGACGCTGATGATGCCCAGGGAGACGCTGCGTGCCAAACCGTGTGGACTTCCCATTGCCAACACCATCTGACCGGATTCAAGACTAGCCGAGCGCCCCAGTCGGACCGTCGGCAATTCATGCGCCGCCTCAACTTTAAGGACGGCAATATCGGTGTCAGGGTCAGTGCCCACCACACGCGCCTCGTGTTCGGCGTTGTTGCTGAGTACGCACCATACCAAACTGCTTTCCCCGGCCACATGCTCATTGGTGACCACATATCCGTCTGGAGAAATAATGAAACCGCTGCCGATGGTGGGAACCTCGGTGCGTCTTCCGGCGACAAACACTTCTTTCACCGGGCGGATATGAACCAATGCGGGAGCGACACGCTTCTTGGCGCCGATAACCGCCGCCTGTGTGTTTCCGCCAAGAGTCGCGCATCCCGCCCCAAAAACGCCTAACACAACGATGAGGGCGCACAACAACGCCTTACGACGCAATGTGCGAACAGAACAAAACGCTCGTGTAAACAACGACATCTATCTTTTCTCCTGAAATCGGAAAACTGAACAACCGCGTCGGTACGCGCCCATTATACGCGTTCACCTGCAACACCTGTCAAACGAAAACAGCAAAATCAGTTGAAATTTTGCATTGATTTGTATAGTACTTGTGAGTACCGAGTTCTCTCTCATTCGCTTGGTTGATTTTCTGCCCTTATTTTACACAA
>DSBB01000461.1 GCA_011046175.1 Candidatus Hydrogenedentota bacterium
GCCACCGAAAACGCCTGGAAGGTTGTGAACCACGCCATGCAGATTATGGGCGGCATCGGCTACACCAACATCTACCCCATCGAAAAAATGCTGCGCGACGTGCGTCTCATCATGATCTGGACGGGCACGAACGAAATCATGGACCTGATCATCCAGCACGAGTTCTACAAGGAATTTTCGGAAGCGAAGAATCCGGCCCGGAACATTGAAATAGACGCGCTCGAAGCCGACCGGGAAGAGGAAAAGGTGTACGAATAACACGCGCGCCCGATAAAAAAGCCTTGCACGAATACCATTTTTTGTTGCGCTTCCAACAACACTGCGTATCATGATACAATCCCGCCAACATGCTTGAGGAAAGAGCAGAAATCGGTCATTGTCCCAGTTAAGGTTATATTTGGATGATACAGGCTTATTTTTTTGATTTGGACGGCACGCTGGTGGATACAGAAATTTTGTGGGTGGAGGCGATGGAATTGCTTGCCCGTGAACACGGCTATCCTATTTCACGCGACCAATCGCTGGAAATGGTTTACGGTGTTTCCTGGCCGGAGGTCTATGCGCGGTTCAGAAAACAGTTTCCGGCATTGCGGTGGAGCCTCGACGAGATGGGAGAACTGCTGGCGCCCCACTTCTTGCGATTGCGCGACAGTCGTGATGTGCGCATTGAAAGTTCCATTGCGCTGCTGCGTGTGCTCGCCAAAGACCACCCGGTTGCCGTTGTGTCCGGTTCCTACCGTTCAGATGTGGCGGCGGCCGTCGCGATCATGGACATCGGCGGGCTCATCCATTTTTATCTGGGACACGAAGACTACCATCCCGGGAAACCGCATCCGGCCTGTTATCTGAGTGCCGCCGAACGCGCGGGTGTGTTGCCGGAACATTGCGTGGTGTTCGAGGATTCAAACGCCGGCATCTGCGCCGCAAAGGACGCGGGCATGTACGGCGTGGCGCTGGCGCGTCCCGGGCGCCCCGTTCAGGACTACAGCCGCGCCGACCTTGTCATGAGCGATCTGTCCGGTTTCACACCGGAAATGCTTTTATCCGCATAAAGGAATTTTCGCTATGCCCAGCGTCCATTTTTCAGGAATCGGCGGAACAGCCATGGTGGCAGGCGCGCGGCTTGCCCTCGAGGCGGGCTGGGAGGTCCGCGGCAGCGACCAGGCATTGTATCCGCCCGCTTCCAACATGGTCGCCGCACTGTGCGTTCCCGTGTTCGTGGGCTACGACGCGGGCAACTTGGACTGGCGTCCGGATGTTGTTGTCATCGGAAACGCCCTGAGCCGCGGCAATCCCGAGGTGGAGACGGCGCTGTCGCGGCGCATGCGTTACGTAAGCCTGCCCGAGTGGCTGAAAGAAAATGTATTGCGCCACCGCCGTCCCGTGGTCATTTGCGGCACCCACGGCAAAACCACCACCACAGCGCTTGCCGCCCACGTCCTGGACAAAGGCATGGCCGGCACAGGTTATTTAATCGGCGGCGAGACGCTCGGTTTCCCTCATTCCTCGCGTCTTGGAGAGGTGAACGCGCCGTTTGTGATTGAAGGCGACGAATACGACACCGCTTTTTTTGACAAACGGGCCAAATTCCTGCATTACCTTCCTGAAATAGCGGTTGTCACCTCTCTTGAATTTGATCATGGCGACATCTACCGTGATTTGGTCGAAATTGAAACGGCCTTCCGTCGGATGTTGCGGCAAATCCCAAAAGAGGGCCGCCTCTTTTTATGCGCCGACAACCACGCCGCCAGTCTTGCAAAACATGCCTTCTCAAACGTGGCAACCTATGGTTTTGCCGCAACCGCTGACTGGCGCGGTGAACCTCATGACCATGCCGCCGCGCCGCCGTCTCTTGACATCTGGCGCCACAATGCTTTCTGGGGCAACGTGCGTCCGCCTATGGCGGGAAAACACAACATGTTGAACACGCTCGCGTCGGTCGCCGTGGCGGCGACACTCGGCATGAACGACGAAGCAATCAAGAACGCCGTCAGCGCCTTTCCCGGCGTGCGACGCCGCATGGAAGTCTTCCTCGAACACAAGGGCGTTGTTTTTGTGGACGATTTCGCCCATCATCCGACAGCAATACGGGAAACCATCGCCGCAGCGCGCATGCGCTGGCCGGAACGCCGTATCCGCGCGGTATTCGAGCCTCGCTCGAATACCACCGTAACCAAGCGGTTTCAACATGAACTGGCATTGTCTTTTCAGCAGGCCGGCGAGGTATTTTTGGGACCTGTCCACAGAAAAGAGTCCATACCGGAAGAAGAACGACTTGACACGAGGCAACTTGCGTCGGACTTGAATGAATCCGGCGTACCGGCGGCGCATTTTGAAGATGTTCCGTCCATCGTCGCCGCCATTGCCGATTCCATTTGCGATGGGGATGTTGTGCTAATCATGAGCAACGGCGCGTTTGGCGGCATTTATGCGCAGTTTCGGGAACGTTTCGCCCAATGAGTGTTTGCCGTGAGGCCGCTGCACTGGCGCCGATGGTATAATGAGAACGCACACCGGAACATTCGCAACCGGCGGATGTTTACAAACGCAACAGGTCTCCCCTTGATTGGACAACCAATTATGAAGGCACAAATCATTAAAACAGTTTATTTTGAGGCGGCGCGCCGCCTGTCCGGGTCCCACTCCAACGCCAACTACACAGGCAACAGTTACCGGATTGATTTGATAGCTGAAGGCGAGGTGGACGATTCTGTGGGGTGGGTCGTTGACTATGGTGAAATGAAACGCTTTCTTGATCCGGTGCGAAAGAAACTTGACCATTGTTGTTTGAGCGATATACCGGAACTTGCCGAAGACGCCACGCCCGCAGCGCTTGAAAACTGGATTAAAGAGCAGCTGCGTCCCTGGCCGGACTGGTTCGCAGACGTGCGCGTGTCGCTTCCCGCGCCGCCGGGTTTTATTCTCGAGCACATTTCGCAGAATGATGCGCTGGGCCTGCCTGAGCGTGTCATGTTCACATTTTCCGCCGCGCAGTCTTTACCGCAATTGCCCGAAGGCCATCCTTGCCGGAAACTGCACGGGCACACATACCAGGTCGAGATTGCCCCCGCACGGATAGACGGTATCGAAAACACGGCCAAAGAAGTCTTCAACAGCCTGGACGCCACTTATCTAAACCTGTTGCCGGGGCTTGAACAAGCCACCGCGGAACGCATCGCTGTCTGGATTTGGCGGTTTCTGGAAAAGAAAGGCGTCACGCCCGAGGTCGTTGCAGTTCAGGAAACTCCCCACAACCGTTGCCATTATTTCGGCAAATAGGCAAAAGTGGCCCATGAGCATATTCGGCGTCACCCAAGGCAAAGAGCAGGAATTGCTCGAACGCATGGCGAAATGCGGCATACGCGAGGAGGACCTTGACGAAACGTTTGTTCGAAGCGGCGGGCCCGGCGGCCAGAAGGTCAATAAAAGCGCGACTGCCGTGTCCCTGACGCACCGGCCCAGCGGCCTCACTGTCAAAACGCAATCGGCCAGGTCGCAGGCGCTGAACAGATTTCACGCGCGGCGGCGTTTATGTGAGCTGATGGAAGAGCGTGTCCTGGGGAATGCGGGTCCGGCGGCGTTACGCAGGGAAAAAATCAGGAAGCAGAAGGCCCGCCGAAAACGACGCGGGGAAGTCAAGCGCAAGAACGCCGACATGCCTTGACTACAAGACGGCGCCGCAATGGACATGAACAATCAGGAGGGGCGCAATGTTGATGTGCGCAGTTCCTTGGGCAAATGTGACCAGTCATTATGGCACAACACCGCCATGTCGCCTTCAGATTGTATAAGCACCTGGGTGATGCCGCAGTTGCAAATGTCCATGCGCACCCAACTGGAAGCTTCCGCTTTAAGCACCACGGTTACAAAATATCGTATTAAATTGCCATGACACACGATGACATCGTGGCGGTCTGTTCTTTTTGCGACTTTGAAATACTTTCGGAAAGCCACGTCAGCGCGCTGTTTGTCCTGGGACACCTGCAAGGTGGTGTAGTTGGGCATTTCAATTTGCAGTTTTGACGTCATTGCGGGAATGCATTCCCAAAGCAAGTCAGTCTGCTGCACGGAAATGCCGGGCACTTCCCTCGCTATAATCCGGGCGGTTTCATCCGCGCGATTCAACGAACTGCTGTGAATGGAGGATATGGGTTTCTTGGAAATCATTTTTGCCGTCAATTCGGCCTGTTTAACGCCCAGCGGCGTGAGCCCCCCGCCAAGTTCCGACCCCGTGGGGTTATCTTGATCATGTTGTCCATGGCGCACGAGATATATTACCCTGACGGCCATTACTGCGTATCTCCTCGTTCATTCCCTTGGCAGGCGTTGCACGGGAACATATTTATGCGTATGCAAGAAACACTCTCAACAGGCAAATGAGCGACGCACGGTAAAGCATAAAACCGTGCTGCAATATTACTTGCCCTCCGGCGCATCACCTACGATACTCACCTTGCTGATATGGTAGCGCAATACAAACACTGTCTGCAACAAAATTTCGTCTGGAAGAATTGCGCGGTCCTTCCCGCAAAAGAGAAAACAGGGCCCCCCGTAAAAACAGGGCAAGCCGTTTTTAAGAGAGGTCACAGCGCGCTTATTCGCGATCCCCGCTGATGCGCAGATAAATACGATGTTCTCTTTCAGTAAACTGATCGCCAAAAACCGACAAGCCAACCATATACGCCGCAAGGCTCGAAACCAGTAGGGCGGCGGCGGACAATATGCCTGCATTGCGCACCATTATGTCGGGGTGAACCGACAAAAACCTTTCCGCGAGCATGCAACACGTGGCGGGAAGTATCATCAGGGTTGCAAGCGCCGTGGAAGCCACTCCGACTATTACCATGCGCAAACGTCGCGTGGGCTGGCGCAAGGCGTCGCGGTTTATGCGATAAGGAAATCCTACCGACAAATAATTGCCCACCACGCTGAAGAAAAGATAAAGATGTGCTGCAAGAATGAGAGAAAGCGCGATAACGCGCAACGGCGCCTGAACAAGCAAAGCGCCTGTTGCGACAAAGAAAAGCGAGAGTCCCAGTACGAACGGGGCCAGTGCAATGTTCTTGGCAATCAAGTATTTGCGGCGTTGAACCGGGAGCAACATAAGCCCTTGAAAAGATTGCGCGTCCACGCCAAAAACATTAAACAGAAACAGGGAAAAATTGAAAAAAGGCCATGCCAGCGCCGCCATGGGTATCCATGCCGTTTCACCGGCAAGCTGGCCGCCATAGGCGCCTGCGCGGTACATGAACAGAAAAAACAACCCGAGACACAGCGGCATAATCAACAACATCCTTATATGCGGATGGCGGGCAAAGGAATAATAAAATGCCAGCGTTAATGCGGCGGTGTCATTTTCAAGGAGAGGCAGGGAACGGGCGGTTGCCGAAAAGGCATGGTCCCGGGAGTTTTCACCCCCCACTCTCTTCACCCCTTTTGTGTTGCCATACAACCCCATGTAATGCCTCAGTGTGGAGACATATCCCAAACGCAAACCCAGCAGTATGCATAAACAC
>DSBB01000484.1 GCA_011046175.1 Candidatus Hydrogenedentota bacterium
ACATTAAAGGAGATCGTGTCATAAAGAGAATGATTGTTGTAACTGTCTAGCAAGCATAATAAGTTGAAGCCGTGGTACGCCCAAAAGTAGCCGTCATTCCCGCGAAAGCGGGAATCCAGAGCCATACTCACAGCGTATCAACCGCTTTCTGGATTCCCGCTTTCGCGGGAATGACGGGCACACGCTGTTATTCGGGCATCGTGTATGACCTGCTAGATAGGTGCCTTTATTTCAAGAAATCACGGGAAGACATTAAAGGAGATCGTGTCATGAAGAGAATGGTTGTTTTTGTTACCGCCAGTTTATGTTTTGTCGGGCTTATTGGCTGTTATACCGCAGACTCCGGCAACTACACAACCGACCAGATTCATTGTGAATTTTCGGTGGATGTTTCAGACACGGTGATCACTGCCACCGCATCCTTCTGGACGCCGGGCGCACAACCTGCCAATCCCACCTATCTGGCGCTTACGGCCAATGATACGGTTACAGTGAACGGCGTGGCCATGCAACGCAAACGCGGGCCGCTTTTCGATATTTATACCGCCACGCTTCAGCCTGCCGACGAATATGTTTTCACGTTCACCCGCGGCGACGGCACATCATACGATTCCACGGCGCACACGATTGCGACGCTTGCCGTCACCAGCCCCGAAGCGGGCGCATGGGTTTCCCGCGCCGCTGATTTGGAAGTTGCATGGACTAATCCCGTTGAAGGCGGCGAGGTGACAGTGTTTGTGCCGGGCCAGCAGTATTTTAACGGTTTTTTGCGAGTTGTTCCGGACGCCGGCGCCTATACGATTCCTGCGGAAACGCTTGTGTTGGACGCCATGTCGCCGCAACCGGAAGTCCAGACGCTGGTCTCTGTCAGCCGCAGCCACAAGGGAACGATGGCGCCCGGTCTCAACGGCAACATTGTTGCGCGAACCGAAGGGAGCGTTCAGTTTGTGAGCGCCGAGTAGACGGGCGCTCAGGCCGCGCCGCCATCGAGCATCTCCCGCACCTTGCGCAACAGATCGTCGGGGTGGTGCGGTTTCGGAATCATTTGGGTGACGCGGTCAAGCAAGACATTGGTGTGGACGGTTTCCACGCTGTAGCCGCTTGTAAATAGAACCGGCGTTTGGGGACGCATTTTCCGTATTTGTTCGCATGCGGCAAGGCCGCTGAGATTGGGCATGATCACGTCCAATATGACAAGCGCGATGTCCGCTGAATGTTCCTCAAACGCCCTCACCGCTTCCGCGCCGTCAACGGCAAGTATCACCGTATAGCCGGAACGTTCCAGAACCGTGCCGTTCAGACGGCGCACCATGTCGTCGTCTTCGGCAACAAGTATCGTTTCCGTACCGCTTGGAACCGGCCTTTTCTCCCTGGTGTCCGGCGCGGCGGCGCCATGCTCCACGGCGGGAAGGTAGATTTTGAATGTTGTTCCCCGCCCGATTTCGCTGTTGAGATGGACGAACCCCCCGTGTTGTTTGACCAACCCGTACACCATGGACAGGCCGAGGCCGGTGCCCTTGTGCATGGGTTTTGTGGTAAAGAAGGGTTCAAACGCCTTTCCCTGGGTTTCCCCATCCATGCCGCAGCCCGTATCCGTAACGCTCAAACACGCATAAAGCCCCGGCTTGTCCCCGCCGCGCGCGCGGCAAAAGTCCTCATCTAGGAATATGCTTTGCGTCGCAATGGTGATGACGCCGCCGTCAGGCATGGCGTCGCGGGCGTTGACGCACAAGTTCAACAGAATCTGCTCGACCTGTCCGCAATCGGCGCGGACAAAGCCGAGCGTCTCGTCGGCGCTAATTTCCAGCGCAATATGTTCGCCGATTACGCGGCGAATCATTTTCGCCAGTTCAGCGACGACGCTGTTCAAATTGACCTCCGTCATATCGAGGGGCTGTTGCCTGCTGAACGCCAGCAATTGCCGCACCAGCGTGGCGGCGCGCCGGCTTGCGTTCATGATTTCCTCGATCGAGCCGCGCACGGCCTGCCCGTCATCCGCTTCGCTCATGGCCAAATCGCCGTAGCCCAGAATCGCCTGCAGCAGGTTGTTGAAATCGTGGGCCACGCCGCCCGCGAGCTGTCCCACAGCCTCCATTTTCTGTGCTTGGCGCAGCTGTTCCTCCAGCATGACCTCATTGGTAATATCGCGTTGAACGGCAATGTAATTGACCGTCCTTCCCGAGGCGTCGCGCACCGGCGAAATGGTGGTTTCCTCGGTGAAGGGCGTGCCGTCCTTTTTCTTGCTTTTCAGCCTGCCGCTCCAGATTTCTCCCCGGGACAGCGTTTCCCAGGCGTTCTTGGATGTCTCGACATCGCTGATATTGTCTTCCAGCATCCGGAGGCTTTGCCCGACCGCCTCTTTGCGCGTGTATCCCGTAACCCGTTCGAAAGCCGGATTCACGTATTGGATTGTGGCGGCGGCGTCGGTGATCACAATGGATTCGCCCGCCTGTTCAATGGCAAACATGAGTTGTTCGCGCTCTTCTTCCGATTTCTTGCGTTCCGTAATATCGCGGGCTATCCCGCGATAGCCGGCGACGCGTCCCTCAGCGTCAAAAACCGGAACGCCGCTTGACTCAAGCACGACGCGCCGCCCTTCTTTGTGAAGATTGGTGTTTTCCAGCGCGGTAATGGTTTTCCCTTCGCGCGCCAGATTTCTAAACGTATCGGCAAGTTGTTTTCTTTCTTCGCTTGGCATCAACGCGTAGAATTTTTTGCCCACAACCTCGTCCGGCTTGTATCCCAGAATCGCCTCGACCTGCGGGCTGGCATAGCAGAAATTGCCCTTGGCGTCCGTCTCCCATATCCAATCGCTCGATGTTTCCACAAGCCCGCGGAACATGGCCTCCGATGTGCGCTGCGCTTGCAGCGCCTCTTCCATGTGTCGGTAAAAGGCGGCCGTGCCGAGTCCGAGCCCCACCGTGTAAAACGCGTACAAGACAAAGGTGTGCGCCCATGCGGGAAGCGAAGCGGCATACGCGGCGATATCGAAGGAATAGCGCCACATGCCGGTATGCACCGCAAGCCCCACGCCGCCCAGCGTCGCCAACGTCGCAAAAATGCATACCATGCCCCCGCGCAACCCGAACATGAAAATCGTGGCCACCACCAGCGAGGTGAGCGGCAGCATGGTGGGGCCCACAATGCCATAGACAAGAAGCCCGCCCAGCCCCACAAGGTAAAGCAGTATCAGCATCAACGCCGTTCGCAGGTAATAATGGACATAATTGCGAAAGAGCGCAAGCAAAACCACAATGATGACGATGACCACATGCATGGTCAACTGGTGGTTCCATCCGAATTCATGGGCCCGCATGATGGAAATCAGCCCCAGGGGAAGCGACGCAATCGCCGCGAAAACAAGCCACATGTTGACGAATTTTTCACGAACCGCCTGCATGTCCGGCAATTCACGAAACCATGTGCGGGCAAGACCGCCCATGGCCGCAAGAGCCGCGAAAATACCCAGTAAAAGCAAAGGCCACAAATACCTCATCCTGGAGTAGAGACCCGTGTCCAGCGACACCTTGAACCATCCCTCGTTTATCTGGCGACGCTCCTGATCGGTGATTTGGGCAAATCCGCTGTTGATGAGTTCCAGCAGTTCGGCGTCATCGCGGCGCACCGCCATGCACAGGCTGGAATCAAGAATGATGCTTTTGGACCGGTGAAAATCTCCGGCGCCCCCCGCAAGGGTCAGATAATAGGAGACAAGCGGCTCTTCCGCAATGAAAACATTAATATGCTTGTTAATGGCGGCGTTGACAAGCGCCTCGTAATCGCGAAAGGGGACAAGGGTGGCGGTTGGCGCGTTAAAGCGCAAAAACTCCTCGACATTGGTGCCCTCCAGCACGCCCACGGCGCGTCCGCTCAAGTCGGCCAGGCCGTGGATGGGTTTGCTGTTTTTGTGATAAAAAAAATGGGACAGCAGTTCTTGATACGGTTCGGTGAAGGCCAACTGCAGCGCGCGCTCCGGCGTGTAGGTGGCGCCGTCCACCACGTCAATATCGCCGTTGAGCAGCGCGGGTATGACATCCGGCCAGTCCATGATGCGAAATTTCACCGGGATACCGGTCTTAATGGACCAGAGCCGCCAGAGGTCCACGTCGCGTCCCATGGCAATCCCCCGTTCAGACTTAAGGAACATGGGATGGAACTGACCGCCGCCCACAACGATGCTGTCCGGTTGCGCTCCCGCCGCGGACGCAAGGAACGCCGCCGCCGCGAGTATTCCCAGAAAGAATCTGTTCATCTGCTTCCGCCTGTTGTTTTGTTCAGCCCGCATCGGACCCCGTCCTGCAACAGCGTGATTCCGAAAATAGCGCGCCTGTTCCCGCTGTATTGCATATAGGCGCTGTCGCGCCGGAGGCCAAAAGCCGTAACCCGCCGGAGACGCGACAAAATTACGCGCCCGCCACACCCTAGTCTAACAGAATAGCCGTGGAAAATCCACTCTTTTTCAACCGGGAAAACAGCGTTGACGCTATTGAAACAAAAATTTGGTTTCAGGGCGACGCCCCCATTAGAATTGGGGTTGCCGTAATCGCGACAACGTAGTGTCAAGTGGAGGTTGTAATGATTCCTGAGTACATCCAGATTGCCGTGGGACTTCTTACGCTCGTCCTTTTATATTTTATGTGGCAACGGCTGCGACAGCCTGCCGGAAGCGATCTTGACAAGGCGGTGCGCGAAGAATTCCGCCAGGAACGCGAGGAGGCGGACAGGCGCGCGCGCGCGCTGCGCGAAGAGCTGGCGGCGACGCAGAACCGCTCAAACGAACTGCTCGTGAAAATGATGACCGCTTTGGGCGATACGCAGAAACAAAACCTGGAACACATTGCCCGCGCGACCAAGGAAGGCGAAGCGGCGGTGCAGAAACTCATCGTGACCATCAGGGAGGAACTGGCAAGGCAGCGCGAACAAGTCAGGGACCTGTTGTTGAATATTCAGAAGGAAAACGAAGCGCGGTTTGAGCGCGTGCGCCTGACGCTTGACGAACGGCTCAAAGGGATTGCCGCCGAGCAGCAAAAACACATGGCTGACATCGTCAAAGCGCAGCGCGAGGAGCAGGAAAAAGCGCGGGACATGCTGGAGCGGAAGTTTCGCCTGATACAGGAGAGCAACGAGAAGAAGCTGGAGGAGATGCGCAAGACGGTGGACGAGAAACTGCACGACACGCTGGAAAAACGGCTGGGCGAATCTTTCAAACTGGTCAGCGAACGGCTGGAGGCCGTGCAGCGCGGCCTGGGTGAAATGCAGCATCTCGCCAACGGCGTGGGCGACTTGAAGCGGGTGCTGGTAAACGTGAAGGAGCGCGGCACATGGGGCGAGTATCAGCTGGGCGGCATCCTCGCCGACATTCTGACTCCGGAACAGTACGCGCAGAATGTTGCGACCAAGGACGGCCGGGAAACCGTTGAATTTGCCGTGAAGCTGCCCGGACGCACAGGCGATCACGCGCAACCCGTGTGGCTGCCCATAGACTCAAAATTCCCCAAGGAATCGTATGAGCG